>NZ_CP132195.1 GCF_030718935.1 Psychrobacter sp. M13 | reverse complement strand
CGCAAATTATCCAAAATTATGAGTTTTGAATTTTTAGTCAAAATCCAAAACTCAGATAGACCCGTTAATACTACAGGCAGCATTTCAAAATAAAAACTGCTTATGATACCAGTCCGCACTGCTCAATGGATAAATTTACGTACCCCGTTTGATGGGTTATTATGCTACCTTGTTAAACGATATGAAGTGTTACGTGGCCTTCTCTGGCTCACAATATTTACAATACATGAGAGAGCACTATGACCCCCTTAAAAATGAAATCCAGTCTTATATTCAATCGTCATCTGTCTAAGGGGTTGCGTAGTACGTTAGTATTACTTGCCGCCTCATCACTATTTTCTTGTAGCCAACCGAGTAGTGGCGTATCTGATGCAAGCACAACATCAGTAACAACCGAAAATGCAACAGCTATCACTTTAAAGGAAGATGAACCAAACGCTAAAAGTGCTCATATGATGACAATGTCAGTAAGTAAACCAGACCTACTAGAAAACGTCTCAGCCACGGTCTATAAAGATGCCAATTGCGGCTGCTGTAAAGAATGGATAAGTCATGCAGAAGATAATGGTCTAAGTGCAACTGCGCACGATGTTGCGGACTTAGCAGGATTTAAAGAGCGTTACGGCATTCCAACTGAGATGCGGTCTTGTCATACGGTAGTCACTACTGATGATTACGTCTTTGAAGGCCATGTACCTGCTAAGTATATGGCGCAATTTTTAGAGAATCCGCCAGTACAAGCTATGGGTCTTGCCGTACCTGGCATGCCTGTTGGTAGCCCAGGTATGGAGTATCAAAATAAGTTTCAGCCTTATCAAATTATGCAGCTCAATAAAGACGGAACGACTCAAGTTTATGCTGATATTGAATCTGTAGAGCAGCAATTATAGTGTGTTAGAAGTTAACAATAGTTTGATTATAGTGTTAGCGTTAAAAGTAAATGAGGCAGGTATAAGACTGTTTTATTGCTTATAAAATGATTCTCGATCAAAAATTTAATTAGCTATTAAGACTTTAAAAGCAAAAATACCTTTGAATTTGTAACTTTTGATGACAATGTAAGCCGATTTATTGATTATTTACTCTTAAAACGGATAAACAATTAAGGAATAATACAAGAATATACAGGATGTATCGAAACAATTACGTAATATTACATAAGCTAGTAGGGAATTAAAATCTATATTGACACTATAAATTATTATATTATCTTAATAATTAGTTAAACCCTATATAGCATAATTACTTCAATCCAATAAAAAAACGTCTGATGGTTAAATCTAAATTATAGATTTAACCATCAGACGTTTTTTTGCTTATAAAACAGTAGAAATTGTTGTCAATTTAGTCAGCTATACTCTATGTATGTTACACAAAATTACATAGAAAAATAGGTTTTTTCAATGCTCTTTTTATCATAAAGAGAGTTATTTTGTGATTTTCAACAGTGGTGACATGTTTTATAGCTTGTGCTAAAGTCGGCTTTGTGTTTTGGTCAACCGCTTGATTTTCAATAGCTTCACATGGCTTTAACAAGGTTGCCAGCGCTCCTGATCACACTTTAGATAAGCATTTTGCAACATAAGTATTACTCACTACGACGCGTATATGCTTGAGTTGTTGAAATTTAATTGACTGCGCTGTTATTGATAACAGCCTATTTTGAATTAACCGTAGGTAGTAGATTTATGAAACAGGCTTTATTGATTTTATCAGTACTGGGTATGGGCATAGCACAAACGAGTGGTGCGGCTATAACAACCTTTCAAACAAATAATACTATCACTAATACTTCTGTGGCATCAAACTACGGTTCATCAAAGAACCTCTACAGCACAAAAAGCGGTGATTATGTCTCAAATAACGACGAAATCAGTCAAGCAATTAGCAATTTAAGTGCGCAAGCCAAGCAAAAAGAGAGTCAGCTTTCATCATTAAACAGCCGCTTATATGCTGAAAAACAACAGCAGCAAGTTAATACGGTTCCTGATAGTAATTCAGCACCTGCTCGTGCTGCTGCGCAAGCATCACGAGTGGCTTTATCTGGCAGCTCTGGATATTGTGCCCGCTATGTACGTAAAGCGCTACAATCAGCTGGCTACGAGTTTACCCCTAACCCAGCAGCCTATCAATATGCTACTCGTGGCACGCTTGATAAAGCAGGTTTCAGCAAAATCAGCAATGACATGCCGACTCAAGTGGGTGATGTTATCGTCTATGATCGCTCATCAAAACGTCCATACGGTCATATTCAAATTTTTGACGGCGAGAATTGGATTTCTGACTTTCGTCAAAGAAGTATCAGTCCATACAGTGGTGTCTATGCTTATACGACATGGCGCGATTCAAAATTCGTTGATGATGCATCCGCATCAGATCGCAATATCTACCTTGCTATGAATGATAAATAAGACCTGATAAGTCAGCACAACATAGTTATTCTTTCCTCCAACCCAGTAGTGATCTTACTATCATTGCTGGTTTTTTTGTGCTTAAGATCAGGGCGTATTTAAGTTTCACGATTTGACTAGTAAAAATAGATGCTATTTATGACAAGAATTATCGGCAAGAGCCTTTAATATCCCACATGATACCGCTGGTGCACTACTTGCACATTTCTGGCGCAAAACAGTCAGATGCTGCTTTAAGTACATCAGTTCTTCCATTCTTATTTCTACGGCATGAATTTGCTCATCTAGTAAGGAGCTCACATCACCACAGTCTTTATCAGGTTCCTCCCAGTATTCAAGTAAGATTCTTACTTCGTCTAAAGCCATGTCAAGCGTACGGCAGTGTAGGATAAATTGTAGACGCTCAATGTGCTCTTCATTATATAAACGATAATTCCCTGCGCTGCGAGAAGGCTCTGGTAATAACCCCTCCTTTTCATAATAGCGAATGGTTTCTACTGTAGCTCCTGTGCATTTAGCGAGCTCACCAATTTTGATTGTCATAATAACCTCTATGATTTAAATAATTAAAGTGGCTGTAAAGACTGGCGCTAGAGAAATTAAATTTACAAAACTGTAGATAGACAACCTTGACTCTAAAGCCACTAGAGGGTTCATAATATCACTATTCAAAGGGTAAATTATTATGAAATATAATATTGAAGGTATGGACTGTGCCAGTTGCATCGGCAAGATTGAAACAGCTTTGAAACGTATGCCTGGGGTTTCTGATGTTGAGCTAAATTTTGCTACAGAAACGCTAGAGCTAAGCTTGGCCCCTGGTGCGCCGACTCAACTTAGTGATATTGAAAAAACCATCAAAAGCCTAGGGTTCGGCATCTCTGCCAATACTGGTCAACAAACTGTATCGGCTATCGATATTGACAGCGATAATCAGATGGCCCCGCAGGATAAGCGGTGGTGGCAAACTCACAAAGGCAAACAGGTTGTTGGTCTCGGCATTTTGATGGGTAGCGCTTATGCGCTGTCATTACTTTTCCCCGCTTATGGCATATGGGTGTTTGCCATTGCCGTAATTGTAGGTGTTTTTCCATTTGCTCGCAAAGCTTTGGCACTGGCTAAAACAGGCTCGTTTTTTTCAATTGAAACGCTGATGTCCGTTGCCGTGCTTGGTGCTCTTGTCATTGGTGAGGCTGAAGAGGCCGCAGCGGTTGTTTTCTTGTTCTCAATCGGAGAGCTATTCGAGAGTATCGCTGCTGATCGCGCTCGTGCTGGCATTAGAGCTTTAGCATCGTTGGTTCCAAAGACCGCCATTTTACTCGATGCGCAAGGGGGGCAACGTGATGTTCCAGCGTCCTCACTACAAGTGAATGATCTTGTGCTCGTCCGTCCTGGCGATAGAGTATCTGCCGATGGCGAGATTGTTCAAGGTGCATCCAGCCTAGATGATTCACCTGTTACTGGAGAGTCGGTTCCTGTTGCTAAAAATATGGGAGATACTGTATTTGCAGGGTCGATTAATATCGATGGCGTGTTACAAGTACGGGTGGAGAAAACGGCTGCCGATAATACGATTGCAAAAATTATTGAACTGGTAGAGCAAGCGCAAGCTTCTAAAGCGCCTACCGCCCGTTTCATTGAAAAGTTTAGTCGCTATTACACTCCAGCAGTGATGGCTATTGCCGCATTAATTATCGTCGTGCCACCGTTAGCTATGGGCGGCGATTGGGGAACTTGGTTGTATCGCGGTTTGGCACTATTGCTAATTGCCTGTCCCTGTGCCCTTGTGCTATCCACACCAGCTGCCATTGCTTCTGGTCTGGCGGTCGGTGCGCGCCGCGGATTGCTGATTAAAGGGGGTAGTGCTTTAGAAACCATCGGCAAAGTGGAGACAGTCGCTTTTGATAAAACCGGCACCTTAACTGAGGGTAAGCCACGCGTTACTGACATTGTTGCCTTTATTCAAGAGTACCCAAGTGTTCAAAGTCAGGATTCTCAGGATCAGGGTTCTCAAGGTAAAGATAAGGTATTGGCGCTCTTTGCCAGTGTGGAGACAGGTTCTAGTCACCCGCTTGCTGAAGCCATTGTCAGTCATGCTAAAGCCGCCAAAGTTGTCATACCTGTGGCTTCTAAAGCTTCTGCTACTGCGGGTAAAGCGGTACACGCAACTATCGCTGGGCGCGCGCTAGCTATCGGTTCGCCTGTTTATGCAGCCGATGAGGCATTGATTTCATCCAAACAACAGGCACAAATTGAGGCGCTGCAAAATGAGGGCAAGACCGTCTCAGTTCTTTTCGATGAACAAAGTCGAGCGGTGCTTGGACTGGTAGCACTAAGAGACGAGTTACGAGACGACGCTCATGAAGGTGTGGCTCAGCTTAAAGCGATGGGTGTGCGCTCCGTCATGCTGACAGGCGATAACCGCTTAACCGCTCAAGCACTTGCCAGTAATTTAGACGTGGAATGGGAAGCTGAGCTGTTGCCTGAGGACAAACTGCGCTTGCTTAACGAGATGAAGAATAACAGCAAAATAGCGATGGTGGGTGATGGTATTAACGATGCGCCAGCGCTAGCAACCGCTGATGTTGGCATCGCGATGGGTGGTGGTACCGATGTGGCCATTGAGACGGCCGATATCGCATTATTAAAAAGTCGCGTGACAGATATGGCGCATCTGATTGCACTGTCGCGCGCCACCATGAGCAACATTCATCAGAACGTCATTTTCGCTTTGGGTCTCAAAGGCGTCTTTTTGATCACGACCGTATTCGGCATTACTGGTTTATGGATCGCTGTGTTGGCTGACGCTGGTGCTACGGTTCTGGTTACCCTTAATGCACTGCGTTTACTGCGCTTTAAAGGCGCGCCTCCACTGGTAACTCCGCCTAAAGTAGTTAAATAAAACCCTTCGAAATCAGTTGAAAACTAGAGATAGCAGCAGATTTCGAGGGTGGGTTCTAATAATAACAATCCCACCGCTACAGTAAAGTGCAACCGCATTAGAGTAAATAAGGTTAGACCGTATGTTGATTACAGAATTGGGCTATTTTGCCTTGCTTACCGCTTTTGTATTGGCGTTATTGCAGGTAATTCTGCCAACTATTGGTGTTATTCGTAACCAAGTTGCTTGGCAACGACTAGCCCCTAGCTTAGCTTGGGCACAGTTTGCCGCCATGATAACGTCATTTGGCGCTTTGATAGCAGGTTTTTATTATAATGATTTTAGCCTCAGTTACGTCGCGCAGCATTCCAATACGCTGTTGCCTTGGTACTATAAGTTATCGGCGACATGGGGCGGACACGAGGGCTCTTTGCTGCTATGGATGACCATCATGGCGACATGGTGTGCACTAGTATCTTACTTTAGCCGTGGTCTGCCGCTGTCAATGCGCGCGCGGGTATTAGTAATTTTGGCTGGTGTACAGTTAATGATGCTAACGATGCTGATATTTACCTCGTCACCGTTCGAGCGTACTTTACCCAATTTAGCGGTCGATGGCGCTGATTTAAATCCTGTCCTACAAGATTTCGGTCTGATTATTCATCCACCCATGTTATATATGGGCTATGTGGGTATGGTCGTGCCGTTTGCTTTTTGTATGGCGGCATTGTGGGAAGGGCGTTTAGATGCTGCTTGGACACGCTGGTCACGTCCATGGGCGCTAGCGGCTTGGGGATTTTTGACCATTGGTATTGCACTAGGGTCGTGGTGGGCCTATTACGAGCTTGGCTGGGGCGGTTGGTGGTTTTGGGATCCTGTAGAGAACGCCTCGTTTATGCCTTGGCTTGTCGGCTTAGCATTGCTGCATTCATTAGCAGTCACCGAAAAGCGCGGGGTGTTTAAAGCATGGACCATCATGCTGGCTATTTTCGCCTTTGCCTTAAGCTTGCTTGGCACGTTCCTCGTGCGCTCTGGGGTTCTCACCTCAGTGCATTCGTTTGCCGCTGATCCGACGCGTGGTTTGGTCATCTTAGCTATTCTTGGCATTATCATCGGTAGTGGTCTATTAATGTTTGCCGTTCGCGGTTGGCATTTAACCGTTGAAAGTCAATATCAGCTGATTTCACGTGAGTCCTTTTTAGTGATCAACAACGCTATCATTTTGATTGCAACCTTAGTGGTGCTGCTCGGCACCCTCTATCCTATTATCGCTGATGCCTTTGGTTTAGGACAAGTGTCCGTTGGCCCTCCTTATTTTAATGCACTATTTGTACCTTTAACATGGCTGTTATTAATAGCTATGGGTATGGGCTCAAATATTCGCTGGAAAAAAGACACCCGTCCACTACTGGGTATAGGCATGGTCATCGCCGTTAGTAGCTTAGTATTAGCCGCCATTATTACTTACTTTGTTAATCCATCGTCTATGCTTAATATTGGTGTGACTTTAGCCGTTAGCTTTTGGGTACTGCTATGGATGGCAGTTGATTTTAAAGATAAAACTAAGAATGCGCCTAATCTTTTTAACGGTTTGCGGCAGTTGCGTCTGAGCTATTGGGGTCAACAGACTGCTCATATTGGCGTATTGGTTGCTGTCATTGGCATAGCCTTTACTAGTAGCTTGAGTATTGAGCGTGACGTAGCAATGGGTATTGGCGATACAGTCAATGTTCAAGGTTACGATTTTGAAGTAACTGAATTTTTTGAAATAAAGGGTAGTAACTTTGATGCAACGCAGGCGCAAGTCGTGGTATCCAAAAACGGTCGTGAAGTGGCGAAACTGAATCCAGAAAAGCGTACTTATATCATTAGCACTATGCCGACCACTGAGGCGGCCATTGATGCTAGCCTAATGCGCGATGTTTATGTCGCACTGGGCGAACCTATTGCCGATGGTAGTAACCAATGGGCATTAAGGATTTATGTAAAACCATTAATTCGCTGGATTTGGTTAGGGGCAATTATCATGGCTCTAGGTGGATTAATTAGCATGCTTGATAAACGATACCGCATCAAAAAAGTTAAAGCTCCATTGCTAGTTACTGGTGATCTGGCTACTGATGGAGTCAATGAGGTAGCTATTGAGCAGGCAATCTCAGCATCGACGATGTCGACACTAAAGGAGAAATAAATGACTATGTCGAATAATACTCCTGAGCAAAAAGATAGCCAAAACAGTAAGCAGCGTAACCCAAAGACAATGAAAAAAAAGCAGACGAAGCTATGGTTCTTAATTCCGCTTATCCTCTTTTTTGGTTTGGTAGTTATATTGTACATGCGCTTAGGTAAACCAACAGACATTGTGACCAATACCGCTCTTGAGCGTCCGGTTCCTACCTTTGAGCTGCCGTTATTAGCAGATACTACCCGTACTATCACCAATGATAATTTGCCAGATAAGCCGTTTTTACTTAATGTTTGGGGCTCATGGTGCCCAACTTGCGTTATTGAGCATCCGTTTTTAATGCAACTAGAAGAGCGCGGCGTTGATATCGTTGGTGTGAATTATAAGGATGAGATTGGTAATGCGCTCAGTTACTTAAACCGAGGCGGTGATCCATTTTCTATGTCTATTCAGGATTCATTGGGTCAGTTTGCTCTAGACTTAGGCATAACTGGTGCGCCCGAAACCTTTGTTGTGGATGGAGATGGCATCATTCGTCAGCATATTGTTGGTGAGATTAATGAAGCCAATTGGCAACAGCGTGTTAAGCCGTGCCTGACAGTGCTTAATGAGGCTAATAAGAACAACGATAGTCCTGATCCCATTCAGGTTGAGGAGATGTGCAAATGAACGTTACTCGAATAAGAGCTCCTCAAATAAAACCCAATATAATTTTAAAAATAATAAGCTTAATACTAGCGTGTCTGCTTAACATGACGGCAAACGCAGCTATTGACGTATACGATTTTGACTCACCACAGCAAGAAGCTCAGTATCGTGGATTAATAGAAGAGTTTCGCTGCCCAAAATGCCAAAATCAGAACCTTGCAGCCTCTGATGCGCCGATTGCACAGGATCTAAAGCAAAAAGTCTATGATTCAATTAAAGATAGACGTAGTGATGCTGAAATACGCGCTTATATGCAAGAGCGCTACGGTGACTTTATTAGCTACAAGCCGCCTATGCGACCATCGACATGGATCCTATGGTTTTTTCCACCACTGTTATTGCTCGTCTTAATCATCGGCTGGTTTTGGCAAAGTAAGCGTCGCCAAGTTGTCGCCAGTGGTCAAAGCGGCGTTACAGTGGACAGTACTGCTGCCTTGACCTCTGCGGAAAAGGCTGAGCTTGATCGTCTATTATCGCAAGCTGAGAATGTCGACCACGATATTACTAGCATAGAGGACAAAAAATGACCCTATTTTCTACTTTTGGCTTATTTGTAACTCTAAGCTTGCTGATTGCTCTTATATTTGCGCTAATTGCTATTATGCCATGGCTACGAGCACCGCGTTCGCAGTCCAAACCAATAGACAATCAACTGCTAGATATTAATGTTGCAGTATTTCGCGAACGTTTAGCTGAGCTACAAACAGATAAAGACAGCGGTACTATTAATAATAGCCATTATCAAAATCAAAAGCTGGAGCTGGAGCGTCAGCTATTAGATGCGCAGCGTCAGATAACACCTATGGTCACCCCTGATGTCAAAAGCCGTTTAATTGTCGCAGCTTGGATCCCAATATTGGCTGCAATGGCGTACTTACTAATAGGCAATCGTACGCCCGTGTTTGATTTGTGGACAGCTGAGGACAAAGTAGGACAAGTGGCTGACGACCTATTGACAGCTAAAATTGACAAGCCGCCATCATGGGCGTTTGAAGATGGTCGTCAGCTGATTAGCGCTATGCAAACCAATGTTCATCGTAATGCTGATGATCCTAATCGCTGGATGCGCCTATCCGAGCTTTTCTTATCTATGGAGGCAACTGATTCTGCGCTGGAAGCCTTATCGCGTGCCTATCGTTTAGCTCCTGAAAATGAAGAAATCGCCACCACTTATGCTCAGACTAGCTTTTTTGTTAATGAAGGTCAGTTAGACGCTAATATTCGCCGTGTATTACAAGCTATATTAGCTAAAAATCCGCAGCATGAACGGGCTCAAATGCTCATGGCAATGGGTGAGACTCGTAGTAGTAACTTTGCCCAAGCGCAAGGTTGGATTAAACGCTTACAAGACAGTATTGTGACCAAACCAGGTAATCATACTAAAGCATTAGCAAGCTTAGATGAGTTGAGCAACTACGTTAGCACGCAAGAAAAGCAAGCACTAGAAGGTATTGACGTGACAGTGAAAATTAACGCCAGTTTATTACCGTTAGTCAAGGGTGATGACGTGTTATTTATTGCGATTCGTGACGTTAAAGGAGGTCCACCGTTTGCCGCCAAACGTTTACCCATTAGTGTTATTAAGCAAGGTGAGGCCAGTATCCGCTTAAGCAATCTTGATGCGATGATGCCAGATCGCACGTTAAATTCAGCTCGTAGTGACAAAACTCAGTTAGCAGTCGTTGCTCGTATTAGTCATAGCGGTAATGCCATAGCAGAGTCAGGCGACTTATCTGGTAATCCTATAGTGATTAGCGCTGAACAGACTCAGGTTAATGTTGAAATCAATCAACAGATTCCCTAATAAAAAATTATTACCGTAAGTTTCATAATACCAGAGCGGTAAGTGGAGCCGTTTATAAAAGTGGCGCGATTAATAGTCGTATACCAAAACATATACGTTTAACATTGTTCATTGTATAAACACAGATAAAGAAAACAACTATGACTGAATCTACCGACAGATTAGATAGTACTAAATTGAATAGCGTTGAATCGGCTAGTACTAATATTGCTGACAATAAAGTACCTATAGCTGTGAGTAGTACTCATCAATCGATTGACTCTAAAACCATGAATCATACGCCTAAAGCTATGTACGTGACTTCAGGCAACTCCATAACAACTAAAGGTAAGTTGGACAAAATGCCAAAAATGGTTGCCAATGGCAGTCGCGCTTTTATCTGGTATTTATTGGCGATAATGGTATTAATACTTGATCAATGGACCAAGTGGTTGGCCCAAACCAAATTAGCATTCAATGACCCCGTACCGGTCATTGAACCATTTCTCAACTGGACACTCGCTTATAACTATGGGGCAGCATTTAGCTTTTTAGCCGACGCTGGCGGTTGGCAGAAATGGTTTTTCTCAGGCTTAGCTTTTGTAATGGCTATCTTTTTAACGGTTTATTTAATCAAATCGCCACGTGCAGCCAAGCTATTGTCCATGGGGTTAGCCTTAATGCTCGGTGGTGCGATTGGCAACTTAATCGATCGTTTAAGAATTGGTAAAGTGGTTGACTTTATCCATGTGCATTATGCTGATGTCTGGAATTATCCTATTTTCAATGTTGCAGATATAGGTGTCTGTGTCGGTGTCGCATTGATTATAATTGACATGATATTTTTAGAAAGTAAGCGTAATAAATAAGCACATTGATGCCGATTATCACGAACAAAATGAACTAGCGTCGTAGTCACTCTATACGGAAAAATACTGTTTATACTTGAGTATGTTTACAAAATGTGAACTGGAAGGTAATGTATGACTGGTATAGGTACTCACTCATTTTAGGTCTTAAAACCCAATACTTAAAAGCTCTGCGTAGAGCCATTATTATAGCAACATTGAATAATCCATAAATTCTTTATTGATAATAACAAAAGGAAAATATAGTGTCACAGGCTCAGCCAACTATTGAAAAAATTCACAGCCTTAGAAAAAAACAAGAGACCGCGTTAAAAAGTCTTACCCTTACAGGCTACCTAGAAGGCACCTCTTTCTTATTATTGCTCTTCATCGCCATGCCACTAAAATATATGATGGACATTCCAGAAGGTGTGAAATATATCGGTATGGCGCACGGTGTACTATTCATTGTCTATATCGTAGTACTTGTAGGCACAGCTATTAAAGTAAAAATTCCTCGTTGGGTAATACCTGCGGGCGTACTCGGATCACTCTTACCATTTGGCCCGTTCATATTTGATCATTTACTAAAAAAGAATCTACAAAAAAGCGTAAGTAAAGAAGCCTAGAACAAACCCTGCTGCAAGCATGCCTTATTGCTCAAAATTGCTTTCTCTGATTGAATCAGAAGTCGCCATGACTCACGATGGCGACAAATGAATAACATCGAGCAGAAATTACTCACAAAAAAAATTCATTTTAAGCCCAGTATGGATGATTCAATACTCTACTCGTTTTTCCAGCTTATCTTACACGCTATCGACCAATCCATATCGTTTAAAAACTAAATAGGTTTTGTCATCCACGATGGATTTCCTATTATCCTAGGGTATACCCCAATGGAACCAGTTATTTCTGCCCTCAAACCTATTAACAGACTACTTAAAACAGACTGCTATAATGGAACCACTTATAACAGACTATTTTAGGTGTTTATGTTTATCAGAGCGTATCTACGAGCGTCTACCAAAGAACAAGATGCTAAGCGTGCCAAAAGCGAACTCATAGCATTTGCCAAAGATCATGGCCACAAAATTGCCGCCTTCTATGTCGAAAACGAATCAGGAGCTACCTTGGTACGACCCAAGCTTATGCAACTGATTGAAGATGCTCATAAGGGCGATGTGATCTTAGTTGAGCAGATTGATCGCTTAGCGCGTTTGAGCCAAGCTGATTGGGATACGCTCAAAAGAATGCTATCAGAAAAAAAGCTCTCTATCGTATCAAAAGAGCTGCCGACCTCATATATGGCGCTTCAATCTGAAAGCAGCACTGAATTTATGAGTAGTGTATTGCAGGCCATTAATTCGATGATGCTGGATATGCTCGCAGCCATTGCTCGAAAAGATTATGAGGATCGCCGTAACCGTCAAATGCAAGGTATTGCTCGTGCTAAGGCAGAAGGTAAATATTCAGGACGTAGGAAAGATACCGAAAAGCGCAAGATCATCGCTAGTCTACTCAAATCAGGTCATAGCTATTCTGATATTCAAAAAATGGCCAAGTGCTCACGGCATCTGATTGCTGATGTGGGCAAGGAAAGACCGGAACTTATCATTGCTCATTAAGTGGTTCCACTACAGCAGTCTATTAATTGATTAATGAGCCTTATTAGATGGTTCCGTTGGGACATAGTCAAAAAATAAACGCTATATCGGATTAGCATTATGGTTTGACTGTGCTAGAGCTAAATAATCAGCTTTGTTCGAATAGATATGTCATGGTTTGTAACTAAACCTAACACTAAAGGAATAAATTTATGAAAAAGCTATTGATCGTAGTGCTGGCAGCAACATTTGTATCTTCCGCATTTGCTCATGGTGGTAGAACTAACGCATCTGGTTGCCATAACGACACCAAAAGAGGTACTTACCACTGTCATTAAAAATTTAGGTTCATATTATTTTTATGATACGTGCTTAGAATTTTAGCTGTAAGGTGCTAACTAGCACCTTACAGCTTTTTAAAATATATTAGATAAAGTACTAGACGGCATCAAGTTAAGCCTAATTATAATTGCAGCTATCAATCCACAAATCAAAATACATACTGCTACTGCCCGCAATAAAAATCCTTTATTTTTCATAGATTACCTCTCAATCTACTCTATAAATATGCCTATAAAAATCAGGTAAGTACTTACCATTGATTAAAAAAGATTAATTTTAAAGCTTTGTAGTACGGTTGCGAATAATGCAAAAAATAAAGCCGTTAGCAAGCTACTAGACAGCAGTGCCATACCAAAACCAAATTTGTTGAGCAAGTAAGGGAATAACAAGAAAAAAGGAAGAGTTCCAAGGACATACCAAAAGGTATAGTAGGCGTGATTACTTATCTTAGCTATCGGCTGCTTTTCAACATATAGCCAAATTAAGGTAAGGAGCGTGACTAAAGGCAAGGAGGCAAGCAAAGCACCGACTCTGTCGCTACGTTTGGCAACCTCAGAGATAATAACAACCAGTGAAGCAGTGATTGCGTACTTAAACCATATACTCAAAGCACTCTCCTAGATTCAAATCACCCCATTCAGGTTTTATTAACCTCAACAGAGACATGAGACAGTTGAGGTAGGGATTCTGATAATATTTTTTTGTATTCTTCCGTACTTAAAGGGGATGGTGAGGACACTGAAAGAATGGCAGCTTGGTGGGTTGATGCTATTTTCCAGACATGAATATCGTTAATAATCGTATTTCTCTTATCGAGAGTCTGTGATATCTTCTCAAAAGTTGAAACATCAACAGATTTGTCTAAAAGCACGCTACTCGATTCTTTGATCAATCCATAAGACCAGTGAAGAATCACTATTGCACCGACAATGCCCATGACAGGATCAATCCAGATGATGCCCATATATTTACCAGTTAATAACGCCACGATAGCAAGCACAGAAGTGAGTGCATCTGCTAACACATGTAAATAAGCCGCTTTCATATTGTGATCATGGTCATGATGATGGTCGGAATCACCATGACCATGACCATGATCGTGATGGTGATGGTCATGGTCATCTTTAAGTATAAATGCCGACACTATGTTTACTATCAAACCAACAATAGCAACGATAATGGCTTCGTTAAAATGTATATTATTTGGCTCTATTATTCGTTGGACTGATTCTATATTCGTTGGACTGATTCTAAAATCATTAATAATGCGACAATGGCTAATGCAATGGCACTTGCAAAACCACCGAGATAATTTACCTTGCCCGTACCAAAACTAAATGATTTATTATTAGCGTTCTTTTTAGCGTACGAATAAGCAAAAATAGCGATAAGAAATGCGGCTGAATGCGTGCCCATGTGCCACCCATCAGCAAGTAATGCCATAGAGCCAGACCATGTACCAGCAGCGATCTCTAAAACCATTATTATCGTCGTCAACCAAAATACAATCTTTACTTTAGATTTGTTTTGGGCGCTATCGACACCGAAATCATGAGAGTGTTCCCACTGAATAGTTGATTCTTTCACGTTTTAAATCCCTAGCTGTGTATGAAAATATGATAATTTCACGTATTATAAACAACATTAGTAAATATACTACCCCCCAGTATAAAATGAGGCAATAAAAATAATGTCACACACTCAAAAAAGTAAGAAAAAGTTGCTAGGGCGTATCAGACGTATCAAAGGGCAGTCGATAGCAATAGAGGCGTCATTAGAAGGCAATCCTGAATGCATGGCTCTCTTACAGCAGATAGCGGCATTAAAGGGGGCGGTAAACGGTCTTATGAAGGAGGTGTTGGAAGAGCATATAAAAGAACATTTAGGAGCAGAAGACCTTACCCAGCAACAACGTCAACAAGAGATAGAAGACGTGTTGTCGATACTAAAAACTTATATGAAGTAGAAGAATAAAACATCTTAAAGGGTACTATTTTCTATGTTAGAAATACTATTGTTGGCGTTAGCACTGGCTGCGGATGCGTTTGCGGCTTCAATCGGTCTTGGATCCACTCACAGAGGGGATTCTAAGCCACAGTTTATAAAAATGGCGTTGCTCATTGGTGTCTATTTCGGGGTTGCTCAGGGGATAATGCCACTCATTGGTTATGCGCTTGGCTCTACCATGCTAGGTTGGTTTGCTGAAGGGGCTTCTTGGATTGCTTTTGTCATACTGGTAGCGCTTGGCATCAAGATGCTCTATGAGTCACGTTCAGTAAACGATGATGATACTCGGATCAATTTGAGTCATAAGACATTGCTATCGTTGGCTATAGCCACCAGTCTTGATGCGATGGGTGCAGGTTTTACTTTGAATTTATTGTCCGTTAACGCTTATTTGGCATGTTTAATCATTGCACTGACGACCGCTATTTTAAGTATTTTAGGAGCTTATATAGGACGTCAATCAGGAACATGGCTGGGCAGTTGGGCAGAAGCTTTGGGCGGTTTGGTATTGATTGCTATTGGTGTGAACATGGTGGTTTAAAGGCGGTCTTATATTTAAGGATTTTCAGAGACTAATCAAAGAATAGGAATACGATTGCTTCACGTTGAAAGGTACACTGCTATGTACAATGAGCTGCTATAAATAATGTAGGCTATTGTTATCAGTAGCCTACAGCTGAAGGTTCAAGTCCTCACTAGGGTACTGCATTCTTAGAGTATTTTAAACATACTAAGAATGATTGGTAAATGCAGATAGTGCCTATAAAATAAAAACTTTTAACGTATTTTTTTATTTGAAAATTGCTTTAACTCACTATAAAATATAGACTATAATCTATATAACGGTTTTAATATGTGGACTGTGATCACAACAGAGCTATTTAATGAATGGCTTGAGCAGCAAGATCAATCAACTCAAGAAAAGGTACTGGCAGCTTTAGTTGTTCTAGAGCAGCAAGGTCCAAGCTTAGGTCGCCCCTTAGTTGATACCGTATATGATTCTAAATTTACCAACATGAAAGAACTACGTGTTCAGCACCGCGGTAAACCACTCCGAGCTTTTTTTGCATTTGACCCACTACGTCAAGCTATTGTGCTCTGTATTGGCGACAAAGGTAACAAAAAGCGCTTTTACAAAGAAATGCTAGCAACTGCAGACCAGCAGTATGAGCTTCATCTTACAACCTTAGGAGACTCATCAAATGGCTAAAACACTGCAAGAATTATTAGCTAAACGCTCTCCAGAGAGCCAAACTCGTATTCAAGACATAGCGAACAACCTATTTTTAGAAAATCAGCTTTACTGTATCCGTGAAGAATTAAAACTCTCACAAAAAGAGCTGGCTGAAGCACTTGGCATTAAACAGCCGTCTCTTTCAGCAATAGAAAATCGTGGTAGCGATCTTAAGATTTCAACTATGAAAAAATATGTTGAAGCAATGGGTGGTAAACTGCGTATTGATGTTGAGCTTCCCACAGGAAAACATATAGGTTTTAATGTCTGAACTATCAAGACCGTCATATATTCTGTGTAGTTGCAGAACCCTGCCTTTGTGCAGGGTTCTCTTCTTTTTAAAACGAATATTTTTTTAGCATCTAAACCATATAATGCTATGCTGTGTATGATTATTCTTTAGTATCAAGCCATGCCATAAAACCCCAAATCATTGCTAAAAAAGAACCTAAAACGATTATTGATATAAACATGGCTATCCATAATTCATTGATATAGACGATTGAAGCTATCAAACATAAAGCTAAAAATCCTGCGCCCATGACGGTCATCGTTGCTGGCGACTGCGACATAAAAGTAGCACTTCGCTTGATACTGGTTAGCGTTACTTTCATATTTTGTGCGGTTGTATCGGTTGAATTTTTAACGCTCTGAAGGGCGATTGTATGCGCTTCTGCGACTTGCTCAATCTCAGCTAAATCCTTATCAAATTTAGTGCTTGCCGCAGCGCTTGCCTTGCTCATTTTTTCGATAGTCTCAAGCAATGTTTCTTGTATTGTGGCCATGTTGGTTTCGAGCTTGTCATTGATCTCATCAACTTGCTCATTATGATTGCTAATGAAAAGCTTTTTATGCTCAACTAACTTGTCAATAGCATCATTAATTTTTCTCTCAACAAGTGGCTCAAGCCTAGCGATAACTTGTGATATTTGACGACTATATTCGTCGTTTACATCAGTATTAACAAAGCGCTCAACGCCTTGTTTTAGGTGTCTCAAGGCTTGACGATCTGCGCTCACTATAGAGCGTTCAGTGTAATCTACACTCTGCTTTAGCTGGGTGATCGCATGGCTCAATTCATTAACTTTAACGTCAACATTGTCAAGGCTGCTATCAAGCCTTTTATCAATCGTATCGCTTGCCGTATCGCCCATGCTTTGCAGTATCGGAATGATGCCTTTTAATGCGCTGACGATATTTTTAATGTCGTCATGTAGCTGCTGATCGCTCATGTCCTATTATCCTTAAAATGGTCGGGGTGCTGAGTAGCTGTTAGCCCTATCAAGGCTTTGCTGTATAGTCTGCTGCTGTTGCTCCAGCTGCGGTAGTATCTCTTTGATCGTCTCGTTACCTGTTTGCCACTCAAGCACTTGATTAAACTTAGCGCTTAGCTGCTCAATAACCTCAACTTTTTGTTTATTATTGGGTAGAGTATCGAGCTGATCAGTAAAGTTTTTAGTAGCATTTTTAGCCGTTATTTCAGCTTTTTCAGTCAAGTTGTCGCTTTCGCTTCGCTGGATAGGGGTCAGCCTATCTGTATTCTTATGACCGTCCAGAATAGCCGCTCTCGCTGCCAATTCTTGAGCACTATTTATTAGCGCATCAGGAGCGTTGATCGCGTTAAAATCAATATCTGTAACGTACTCGATAACACCGTCAATGAATACATTGATGCGGTCTTTATAGACTTTAATCTGCTGCTCTTTTTCTTGATCCTGGCGTCTTTGTGCCGCCAACTTTTCAGCGGCAGCTTCGGCTTGCCGTTTGGCTTCTTGCTCTCGCTCAACTTGTTCGTTATGTCTGATTAACTGAGCGTGTAGTTGATGGGTTCTCTCGCGCCATTCGTTGAGCCTATCGTTGTTCAATTGGGTCGTCTTGGTGGTTATGATCTCGTCATGCAAATCATCATCTTGCTCGATGACTGCCGCGCTTTGATCGAGCAAATCCGTGCGCTGGGTATATAACGGCTCTAGGCGCTGATAAGACTTCTCAGAAGTATTTATTTGCAGCTTGAGCGCCTTTAAATCGCTATCGGTTTTGTCTTTATAATCACTAATAGATTGCACTAAATTATCAAGCTGCTGCTGCGTCTTATCGTCGATCTGATAGGCTTTGATATGCTTGAGCTGCTCATAGGTATGCTCTAGCTCTTTGAGGGCTTCAACGTCATAATCTGCAAGCGCTTTGAACTTATCAAACGTCTGCATATTGTCAGTGACTTCAATGTCAACTAAGCGGTTAAATGCGGCAGTCCATCTGTCCTTGTTCATCTTCTTTTCGATGACTAACTCATTAATCTTATCAAGCTCTTTTTGCACCTTATCAAGCGTAGTATTAAACGGCTTTTCTAGCGCCCTAAGTGCCTTACTAGCATTGATAATCTCACCATGAATAGGTATTAATTCTTTGATAATTCTTTGATTATCTAGGGTCTGCTTATCAATCTGATCGAGGTGTTTTTTTAACTCATTAACGCTTTGAGTAGTTTGTATCATCTCGTCTTGTTTAAACTGCTCTACCAGCTTAACCGCTTCTTTGATTGCCTTGACCTCGTCTATCGTCTTGATCGAGGGAATACGGCTAGTAACAAGATCTATATCTGCGCTAAATTCTTGCCCTAAATGGGCGTAGGCGTTAGGTGTTTTTTGATACCTATCTTTGAGAAAGATAACTTGCTCGGCTTGCTTAGACAAGCGCTCGTCAATAGCGTTAATAGTTGACAATAAAGCGCTGCGCTCAGTTTTATTTCTTAGCTCAATATTGTCAGCTAAACTCATAAAATCCGCTAAGAGTTTGACATTATCAACTGCCTTATCTAGCTCCTTTTTAGGGGTGCTATAGGACAGGTTATTAATGTTGATATTAGCGAAAGGCTTACGCTTTTTATAAGCAACGGTTACGCCTTTGAAGTCTTGTTCATTAATCTCGTTGTCAATACGCCCCTGATCGCCGTAGTCGATCACAATATCATTAGCTTTTATGTACTTATTAAGCTCGTCAATAGTCTCGTTATACTCATTAACAACTGAATTTTTACCCTTTAAAATATCCTTGTATAACGACTTACCCAACTTCATTTTTGGTAACTGATTAATGCCCTGCTCACGATACGATTTTTCAGTTATCATTAAATTATCAGGCAATAGATCATTAGCAAGATCCGCCCACAATTTACGCTGATACTTAAGCTCGTCACCTCGTCCATTCAGGCCTTTTTTCAAGCGCTCACCAGTAGACCATAAGCCCCAATTCTTGCGCTTAGATAATGAATAACTATCATCAGAGTTTTGTATAATCTCACGACTTGATAGCAGTATATGAGCATGATGATTATCTTTGGTAATCTCTAGCACTTGACCATCATCTTTTTTTTGTACGTGAGTATGCGGTTTATGAATATTAACATCGACTAAAATATTGTAGCGATCTGCTAACTCTTGACTGTAGCTTTCAACTAATTCTATACGCTGATCTGCGCTTAAACCTTTAGGAAACATGACATCAATTTCAACGCCTAACTGTGCTTTGGCTGACTTCTCAATAAGCTCAATATCATTCCAAAATTGTTCACGATCAACGGTTATTTTATCCGCAATTCTTGGCACAATCAGCACTGAATGAGCTACGTTTTTTTCAATATTCTTGATAGTCTCAACGCCATTTTTATCAATTAGCTTGATATTTTTATCGGTCATTTTTGAGCTATAATCGTGAACCTTTTTAGTCTTTTTATCTTCCAGTTTTGAGCCTGAGTTATAAGCAGATTTAGCAATCACGCTACCGCCATTACCTTTAGTAACTGGCTTAACACTGACATGAAAACCTTTATTGTTCATAATACTTAGCTCCGCTTATCTTTTGCTTTTGTCTTTGGCTTTTGCTGTTGCACCGCAGGTCGGGCTTTAGGAGTTTAATCAAAAAATAGTACCCCTTGTGGGTCTTTTTGATTAAACTCCTAAGTTCGCTCTTAACAGAGGGTTAAAATACAACTACGCCCGTGAAAAGATACGGTCTTGTGTATTTTTGATATTGCTAACCTCTATTAAATAATGATATATTGTAGATTGATTGTAACATTAAAGGAATTAAGATATGTCTATTATTAAAGATGATTTTTTTGCTGAAAATCTTGCTAAATTAATAGAAATTAAACAGGCGCTTAATAATGACAAAAATGATGCTATTGTAACACTGGGAACATGGCTAGATAATGCGCTAAGTGACGACAACAACAATGACTTACGAAAACTGTTTATTGACAACGCTGAAAATAAAAAATATTTAACTAAGCAACATCAACGCGATCTTACTAAAAGACTAGCTGATACTCTAACCGTCAATGATAAAGTTAAAGACAGCAATCACGCTCAAAATATCGCTAAAAACAATGATAATAATCAGGCAAGCAGTTTAGATTTAAGCTAGCTCCTTATCCTCTATTTTGGCGATCAGTGCCTTGTATAAATTAATTGATGCTAGGGTATCAGATACAGCTCTATGACCGCCACATTTAACGCCTACGCTCTCACAAGCATTACCTAAGCTAATACGATAGCCATTATTGAGTCTATCTCCTGCAATATTCATCAAACATTCAATAGATGATGCTTCTGTTTTAAAGTTATCAGTAGCGGAATTTTTCATCATATATAAATCAAAATCAGCATTAAATATATAAAGTTTTCGCTCCTCTATAAGCCTAGCTATATGGCTCTCAATCTCGCTAAATTTTGGCATATTAGCTATATCAGACTTGCTTATATAATGCACATTATAGGCATCACGGTTTATCGCTGTTTTGGTATAGAGTAGCGTATCAATGACAACGGTGTTATTAAGATCAATAATAGCGATCTCTATTACCTTATCTTTTCTATTTAAGCCAGTGGTTTCAGTGTCTAAAAAAAGCGGGGTATTGGGGTCACTGTTTAATAGATAATCATCAACACTAGCAGCGATTTTTTTGATGATAACATCAGCAGATTTTAGGCGTTTTTTCTCAATTATTGCGTTCTGTTTTTTGGTCTGCAAAGCTTTCTTAGCAGCTGCCTTTCTAACCTTGATCGCTTGTTTGGCTTCTCGCTCGATCTCGGTTGTTGTCATAGGGCGGTATTGGAAGGGAAAAAAGAAGTGCATCTGATATTGTTCACGCTTACCCCAATAGAGCTTATGCGGCTCATTTAAGCTATAACCGTCTTTAAATTTAAGCTTATTTTGACGCATGTGTTTGACTAGGCTTGTCTTGCTATGTAAATGACTGGTGATATTCATTTTCAGGGCGCTCTCAACGTCTGCAAGATCGCCAATGTGTTGAAAGATTGCTGTACCGGCCCTAACCTTCTCAGCTAAATATTTAAGCTCATAGCCAACCAATTGGGCGCTGATTTGTCTATCAAAATTATTCTTGAACTTATCAAATTTAAGCTTTCTTATCGCGTGTAAATCAATGTTTGTCTCAAACTCTCGGTTGATAGCATTAACGCCAAGAGCGGTTGCTTTGATGCGCGTGTCATTACATAAACTATCACCGATCCGCTCAAGCTCCTCACAAGCCAATAACAGGCTTTTATTTAGCTTAATGGTTGGCTCTTGGGGGCGCTCTTGCTCGCCTTGTCTTTGAATTACTATACTCATTTTGCACCTCTATTTTTTAGCTGTGGTTTTGCGTGGCATGGGCGTTTTTTTGCTATCAGACTCGGCTAAATCTGCTTCGGTTTGCTGGGCTAATTCAAAGTCACTAACGTCACTAGATAGCTGCTTATTTTGCTCTTTAAGGGTGGCGATCTGACTGACATAATCGTCATGCTTAGATTTTAGGCTTTCAAGCTCGGCTCGTAGCTGCTTGTCACTCTTATCGTACCCTTTGATCTCACCGCTAAGCGTTGCAATTTGGGTCAGCTGCTCGTTGCTTTTGGCTTGCAGATCATCAAACTGTTTCGATGACTTCTCGATAGCTGATTTTTGCTTGTCGTTTTGCTCTATTAGGCTCGATTTTTCAGCGTTGGCTTTGGTCAAATCAGTCGTTAGCGATTGGTTAGCAGTTTTAAGGCTAGCGTTGTCACTCTCTACGCTCTCAACATGACGTTTTAGCGCTTGGTTGTCGTTGGTTGTTTGCTCAACTTTGGCGACTAGATCAGCATTTGTTTTTTCAAGTGTAGCCGTACCCTCTTTTAGCGCTGCAACCTCGGCATCAGTTTTATCAATGTAGTTCTCAAGCTCAACAATCTCGCCCTTCAAATCCTTAACAACATCGTCATGAGCTGAACGCTCTAAATGCAGCGTCTCATTAGCCTTTTCTTGTGCCTGACTGGTAACAGTAACAAGTAAATTAGTGACCATCGTTTCAAGCTCATCTAAGACGAGGGTTTTTAGTTCCTCATCAACCGTGATCTCAGTTGATTTTTGCTCTCTTGGTTCACCTGCGGCAGCTTTGTTCTCGCGCCATGACTTTAATGCGGGTTTGATCGAGTTATACGAGTAGCCGCCAGCGCCCCTTATTGCTTCATACGTGGGTTTAACGTCTTGCTCAACGAGTGTATTGATAGTGTCATGGATATTTTGCTCTAACTCTTTTGATATGCTCATTGTCTGTAACCCTTTATATGATTGATGTTTTTCTTACTTCTTACTTCTTACTTCTTACTTCTTGCATTCATTATATCAATGATAGGATAGGATATCAAGTAATATTATCATATTATTTTACTATCATACTATCTTATGATATTACTACCCTATCATTATTATCGGGCAAAAAAATACACGCTCCTGTAATTGCGTGTAGGGCGTTTCAAATATCAGGGATAGGAAACGTACCAGATTAGCTTTAAAACTCTCTGACGGTCAAATTTGGGGCAAATAGAGATAGACAATTAGATAATGCTAAATGATAGCTTTCGATTAAAAAAAAAGCGCAAAATTTTTTAGAGCTTTTTAATCTTGTGCACATTACGCGATATATGAATGATCACACCCAAATGTATGAATGCACACACCCAAGCCCCTGTGGTTTATAAACATTGCATAGATGCCTTGCGGCCAATCATGGCGAGCAGCTGTGGTGAGTAAGCAAGTTAATGCTATGGCAAGCGCTTAAAAGCTAAGGCAAAGCTAAATTTCTATGGATAGCCTAAGCGGTGGGCAAAATTAACGCAGGGTCACAATCGGGAACCTAGACTCTCTGGAATTGGTTTGCGTGGAATACGTCTTATTGTGTAGATAGGCTTAACGAATAACCTCTTCCCACATATCACCATAGCGTGCAAAAGAGCTATTATCTGATTATGGCTTATCCAGTCTCATTTATTTTTTTTGTGTCTATAATACGTGGCTCGGCTTATATTTAGCTCTAGCCAAGGCTTTGTAGTGCTTTCTGAGGTCTTTACTGGTGGGCGTTTAGACACCTTGCCACCCCTAGCACCCCTAACGGCTTGCAGCTCTGAAAACCGCTTATGTGACTCGCTAAAATTCATCCTCGCACAATAACGAGCAATGCTGCGCACAATGTGCTTGACCTCGCCATATTGCATCGGCACATCATAGTTATTATTGATGTTGTCAGCGATGGGCTGTAGCTGGCGCACTATCTCGCTGTAGGAGCTACCAGCTAGTGCGTAACCATAAGGGCATAGGCCGTAGAATGTTGAGCAATTACGCCCATAGCCTGAGTCGTTAGCTGCTGGGTTTTTTTTAATGTCATACAGATATAGGTCGAGATTGTTTGATAGCTCCGCGAGTGTATAGCTAGGCTGTGCGCCTGTTAAATATACGTTATGCTCGTCACGCTCTCCATTATCAGCATAATCGTCTTTATCTGACCAAAAAGGCAGTGTATCGGGGTCGATTTCTTGCTTCACGTAACAAGGGTTTTTGATAAGATTACCGCTATATCCTAGATCCGCACCAAGGGCATCAGCTAACGCTCTTTGCACGTTAGCAAGGTATCGCGTAGCCTTGATGCTTGATTGACCGCCTACACCAACTGGGGTAGTTATTCTATAGCCACAATGAGCATGACCATTAATGTCATTTTCGGCGATAAATTGAGGCGGTGGTAAGCCGTTATCATAGTAAGCAAATAGGGCTTGTGGGTCGTCAATATCAAAGACAAGCCATTTGCAAATGCTTGGGTGATTAGGCTGTATATAACGGTGCTGGATAGCTTGATTTTTACTACGAATGTATGTAAAACCTTTCTCATTTGTGCAGTAGGGATTTGTCGGTAGGTCGTCAAAAAATTGACGTAAAATAGGAATGTTTTGCCAATTTTCTGGGTTTACTTTTTGTAAGTTATACATCTCATTTACGCTTGTGTTAGCGCGTTAGTAGAGATATAATAACCATTCGATTTTGGGGTTATCTCTGCTGCCGCAGTTTAACTTCATTCAAGCCCTGACAGCGTCCAACTGTCGGGGCTTTCGTTTTTCTAGCTCTTGAGTTTACACCTTTATTACAACTCGTTCAAGCCCTTATATAGCAAGCTTTTCAATGTTATTTATAATATTATATCTGTATTTATTTGATGTTATTTTTAATATTATATCTGTACTTTTTCAACTGATTTTAGAGCACTTGAACCTATGTTGTATCTTGATTTTGCTTTTTATCAATCTGATAAGAAATACGATAACGCGCAAAATAAGATATACAAAGTAAATGCTAATACTTAAGATCCTTATCCCAATTAATTTTTGTAACAGATTGTTATTAACAACCTTCCTAAGTTCGATAATTGAATCCGCATCAAATACTCAAATACTCAAATACTCAAATACTCAAATACTCAAATACTCAAATATGTAAAATTAAGCTGTGCAAAAAAGCTACCGATCATGGTAGCTTTTTTTAGTAATAACCTACATTAAATGCTAAATAATTTGAGATAAATTAGAATAATTAGGTTGCTACATCTACCACTAAAACTAAGCAGCTTGGTCATCGTCTATAGTATCTATGAAAGCAGTCTCAAGCGTGCTTAAAGCGTAATCATCAGCAACAAGTCCAGCATCTAGCTGTCGTTGCACCCACACATAGACTGCTTCGTCATTATAAAGAATAGAGTCAACGCTAAGTAATGATGCTAACTGTGTGCCCTGTTGTATTTGTAGATTTGATAACAGTTGATAGGCTAAAGACTTAGCGTTGTCACTAAACCAAGTGCAGGTGTTAAGTCGCGATAAATTGGCGCTCATTGTTATTCTCCTATAGACTATTAAAAATAAATAAAGGTTAAAATGACTCTCTACAGGTCAAATTATACCTATATTTTAATCTATTGCAAGATAAAGTAATCTTCTATAGGTCTTTTTGTTTGTTTAAAAGTAATTACTCTCTACAAATAAGCTTGCTTAAGCTGACGATTCACTGCTGTCCTCATTTATTATTTCGTATAAATCACCAATATCAATTCTAAGGTAATTGCATACAGACTCAATAACATCTAAGTCAACTCTAGTAGCTTCTTCATTATACATACGGGTGATGGTGCCGCGATTGATACCAGTATCTCTTGAGACATCGGCAATTTTAAGACGCCTTTCGCCCATGATAGTCGATAAGTGACATTTCACCATAATAGCTTCCTAATTATAAATTGTTTGTGGTTTTTGATTGGCGGCTGGATTATAACGAATGCTAACCGCATTAAGTACCCATTTTAGCAGCTTAAAATGATACCCAATAGCTGCACATTATGTTTCAGGAGGTAGTTTACTATGCCAACTCAGGATTTTACAAATTGAGGTAGTTCTATAATTATTATTAGAATAGAGATTAAATCAATACTGAAGATATCGCTACTTTGATTAAAAAATGTTGCTATTCATCTAACTATTAAGTAAAGTCTTAGAAATACTCAAATACTCAAATACTCAAATACTCAAGAAAATGGAGCTCTCTATGAAAGTCATTGCCGTACTAAATCAAAAAGGGGGTAGCGGCAAGACAACTATTGCCACTCAATTAGCTCGTGGGTTACAGCTGCAAGGGCATAGCGTATTATTAGTAGATAGTGATCAGCAGGGAAGTGCACGCGATTGGCGAGCTGTTGATGAAGACAACCCAGTACCAGTGATTGGGCTTGATCGGCCGACGCTAGATAAAGATCTAAAAAACGTGTCTGATAAAGAATATGTAGTGATTGATGGGTCACCGCAAGCAACTAGCTTAGCTTTGTCCGCTATTAAAGCAGCTGATTTTGTATTGATCCCAGTGCAACCTAGTCCCTATGACGTCTGGGCGACTAGCGATTTAGTTGACTTAGTGAAGCAGCGTATAGAGATGACGGATGGCAAACTCAAAGCAGCATTTGTAGTATCTCGTGCTATCCAGAATACTAATATTGGTAAAGAGGTCGCCTCAGTTTTACTAGAGTACGGTCTACCTGTGCTAAACAGTAGAATCATGCAGCGTGTGAGTTATCCGAATAGCGCCTCATTAGGTAAAACGGTATTCGATACTGAATCAGCTAATAGTAACGCAGTTCAAGAGATGACAGCCCTAGTAAACGAAGTTAAAACATTTTTTGATAAAAAATAAGGTGCAAGTATGAAAGCTGGTAGACCAAGTAAGGACGCTAAAAACACGCTAGATTTGTCAGACGTGACAAACGCTCCGAAAAAAACAGTACGGGTTAACTTCAATATTGATGAAGAAAAGTACATTGCGCTCAAAAAGCATGCACTTGATAGCCGAAAAACAGTGACGCAGCTGCTCACCGAGATGATTGAAGAACGTCTAGTAGAGCGATAATAGCATTGCCTTTAAACCTTTTGATCACTACAATTTGACGCCATACCACCTAACCATTGATCACTTATATAGACCACTACAGTATCTTGTTAGCACGGCGTTCATTTTTATTAGTTCATACATGATTGTTTCTCATACCTAATAAGCAGACTGCTTACCCCAATCATAGATACCACGTTTATAAGCGCAAATCAGCATGATTAAGCCGGCGATAATCATCGGTGCGCTTAGGAGTTGACCTTTAGTCATCCAGCCTAAAAGGATAAATCCTTGATCAGCATCTGGCTGACGGAAGAATTCAATGATAAAGCGGCTGATACCGTAGCCCAGTAAGAACACGGCAGAAGCGGCCATACGTGGACGCGGCCTTGATGAGTACCACCATAAAAAGATAAATAGCAGCAGACCTTCGGCGAAGGCTTCATATAGTTGCGATGGATGACGAGGCAGTATGTACTGACCATTAACCTCAATCATCAATTCTTGCAATTGTGGATTGCTCTGTAATTGCTCCATATCAAAGGCAGCGGCTTGCGGAAAGTAGGTCAGCCAATTATAGCCACCGTCTGATACGCGCCCCCATAGTTCACCATTGATATAATTACCGATACGACCAAACAGTAAGCCAGTTGGCACGCAAGGAACGATAAAATCGAATACTTGAAAGGTGGTTTTTTTGTATTTACGCGCAAAGAACCACATACCTATCATGACGCCAATAAAGCCGCCGTGGAAAGACATACCGCCTTCCCAAACTTTTAATAGGTAGGCTGGGTTTTGTAGTAGCTCGCCGAATTGATAAAACAGCACATAGCCAATCCGACCGCCTAAAATAACGCCAAGCGCCCCATAAAAGACCAAATCAGACACCATATCGGTGGTCCAATTGTCGCGTTTGGTACTACGATACCAAGCCAGACCATAAGCGGTGGCAAATGCCAGCAGGTACATTAAACCATACCAGTTCACTTCTACTGGGCCCAAAGACAGCGCAACGGGATCATACTGAGGATGAATCATCATAAAGGTATCATAATTATTGATAATAGAATGTTGGTTATAATAGCAAAGTTCGACCCTTGCGAACACGACCGTCTGTTCAGAACAAAAGAGTGTCAACAATCATAACGTGGTGCTGGGATAAATATTTCGAAACATCTGTTTGTCTTGCGCGCAGCAAGCGGAAAAAAATTATTCCAATAATGTAATATTCTCCCTAAATCTAATCAACCAACTGAGGCGTGAATACCTTTTATCTTTTTGAATAACCAAAAAACTATGGAGAAAAGTAGATTCGATGCATGTCACGAATATGGTCATTTGGTTAGAGATATCTACAGCATGATAATATCTGAAAGTTTCGTAGAATCGCTTGATCAAGACTTAGATTCTAAAGCAGCTGAAACATGAACCCTACAATAAAATTTATGCTGATTAAATTATTATGACTAAGTTTACTATTACCCTCGTCTTCTAAGTGTGGTTAGACCTTTGCCAAAATAGCTTAGTAGTAATAACAAGGTTATTATTATCAAGATAGGATAATTTCCCATAAGCATAAAGGGAGTGTTGCCAACCCGTGCCTGTATCTCACCACGTAGTACAGTACGCTCAAACTGCGGTGCGCGTTTTACAATACGACCTTTATGGTTAATGATAGCGGTAACACCAGTATTGGTCGCTCGAATAAACCAGCGCCCGTTCTCAAGAGCGCGCATCTGTACCATTTGCAAATGTTGCAATGGCCCTGCTGAAGTGCCAAACCAGGCATCGTTGGAGACGGTCAACAAAAAGTCAGTATCGATTGCATTTTTACGCGTGGTGTCTGGATAAGCTACCTCATAACAAATTGCTGTACCTACATTGTGTCCACGTACCTGTAGCGGTGACTGCTGATCACTACCACGACTATAGCTCTTGATATCCTGACTACCGGCCAAATTTGGGAAGATATCGAGCAAACCTTCAAATGGAATATACTCTCCAAAAGGCACTAGACGCTGCTTCTTATATAAGCCTTCAGCTTCTACACCTCGAGCAATCACGCTATTATAAAATGGGAGATACTTATCCGTACTGGTATTGAATGCCGCTTTATCCTTATAAGGGATACCAGTTATCCATGTCGTATTGGTCGCATTGGCCATTTCTATCATTTCACTAATAAAGCCCGCAGCCTCATCCTGAAACATCGGAATAGATGATTCAGGCCACACCACAATATCACTACCCCACTCGCTACGTGTTAACTTCGCATAAATCTTTAGCGTTTCTACTTGATATTGAGTCAGCCACTTTATATCTTGTGAAATATTACCTTGAATCAATGACACTGACAGATCAGGTGTGCCCTTAGGTTTTGTCCATTGCGGATTGACCAGCCATAATGATGTGCTAATGGCTAATAACAGTACAGAAACGACGGCATAACTACTGCGCCGACGCAGTAGCTCTACTAAACTTACAGCCAATATTATGGCAACAAAAGAGACGGCAAAAACACCAGCAATAGGTGCTAAGGACGATAACCAATACTCTTCAGTAAACGCATAGCCAACAAACAGCCACGGAAAGCCTGTGAATAACCAAGTTTTTAACCATTCTTGTAGCACCCAGAGAGCTGCAAATGAAAAGGGTTGTTTGCCTACCATACGGTTAAAAACTAATGCTAAAAATCCATGAAACAGTCCCATGCCAAGACCCATCAACGCAATCATAATCAACGCAAGCCATGCTGGAGTATCGCTATAATCATGGATGGCAGTATAGAGCCAAAAGCCGCCGACGCACCATAACCCCATACCGTAAGCTTCACCAATAATAAAAGCGCGACGACCACTCATACTTGGTACCAACAGCGCATATAAAATCGCTGGTGACACTATTGCTAGCGGCCAGAACCCATAAGGCGCTAGCGCAAATAAGAAAATAGCCCCTGCAAGCCATGCTGCTACTAGCGTAAACCATAGCGGTAATTGATTTGAGTGAGTACTCAAACGCTTTTGTAGATTAATAGTAGACAGGCGCAT
>NZ_CP132194.1:3000000-3177391 GCF_030718935.1 Psychrobacter sp. M13 | reverse complement strand
GAAAAATACTGACCTTAATATTTAATTTTATTATTGATTATTATCGAATACTGCTATGAGATATCACTATTAGCTCATATCCTTAACTCTTTTCAATATAAATTTCTAAAATCTTATACTGAGAATTATTGCACACAACAATATCGAAAATTGCTGTCTGAGTAGGATGCTAATCTAACACAAACAACCTGTGGATAACATCCTGTTTTTTGGGGATAACTCTGTGGATAGTTTTGGGGATAACTAATATTGGTGAGTTACCCCCATTTCGTCCACAGGTTGCCCACAGAGTTATCCATAGTCTAGTCTTTTGATAAAAAAGGAGAATCTCCACTTATCCTCAGAAAATAGGGGTGCCAATAATAACAATACTAATATATATTAATCTTTAATTATTATAGGATTCGATAATTTCTGTGGATAACTTTTTAAAATAGTCAAATTATATATAAGATTCTGTGACAGGTTATTAAACTAATGAGAGTCTCTCTCTTACTAGGTTTTGGATTTTTAGTAAAACTATAAATTAGTTTATTGACCTATATTTCATCTGATGATATAATCCTGCATTATTGCGAATTTAGTCCATTATTTTGATAGGTGAGTTATGAAACGTACATTCCAACCAAGCGTGATTAAACGCAAACGTACTCACGGTTTCCGTGCTCGTATGGCAACAAAAAAAGGCCGTCAAGTATTAGCTCGTCGCCGTGCTAAAGGTCGTCATCGCCTTACTGTATAATTCTATTAATTATTTAGTATTGTGTAATGATTGGTCTATACTTAGCCGTAGCCCTATATTAAAAGCGCCCTTATTGGCGCTTTTTTTGTCGCTATGTTTTATGCTTCTATTTTGAGTTGTACTATGTCAAATCCTGTATCAGCTGTAACTACTGCGACATTCACAAAGGAGCAGCGTCTGCTCACGCCAACTGCGTTCAAAGAGGTATTTGATGCGCCTGAACGAAAACTACATCAGACTCATTTGATGGCGTTTGTGCGTAGTAATGACAGTGAAAAACCGCGTATAGGCATGGCGATAACGAAACGTAAAGTACCTACTGCCGTAAAACGAAATTTAATTAAACGTCAGATTCGTGAAAACTTTCGCTTGCAAAGCTATAGGTTAGAAAATAAAGATATTGTTTTTATAGTTAAAAAATCTATTGATGAATTAAACAGTAAAAATTTAATAATAGAGATAAATAATATTTTTAAAAAAATAGAAAAAAAATAGAATGTTAAAAACTACAAAAATAATAAATAGATATGTTTATCTATTTATTATTTCATTCATTAATTTTTATCAAAGAATAATAAGCCCATTATTACCTGCACGTTGTCGTTATTACCCAACCTGTTCAAGTTATGGTAAACAGGCGTTAGCATGGCATGGGGTTAGATCAGGTAGCTGGTTACTATTAAAACGCCTGTCTCGTTGCCAGCCATGGGGTGGACACGGGGTTGATTTTGTTCCCCTACCTTTAAATCATTATTACTATAAATTTGTTTCAACCATTGATGATATGAACAGTAGTGATATAAATATATCTCTGAAAATAGAACCATTGAAAAGCAGTAGGCTTAATAAAAGCACTTATAGCAGTGTTTACCGTGACGATAGCAGTTACGTGGCACGTCTGAACGACTTGATGCGCTAGTATCAAGGAGCATGTGGATAACTAACAAGAGTTATCCACAAGTTGATTATCTACATTTCAGCTTATCCACAATCTGCCCTTGTTTTAAATGTACCAATCATAGTTTACTGAGGTTATCCTCATTGAATTAGAGTTATCCACAACTTATCCACACTGTTGGTATCATTTAGGGTTTATTTTTAGTAAAATAATGCACATTTTATGCAAATAACTGCTGGTTCTGTGGATAACTTGTGGGTAACTCTGATCAATACCCTATTTTTATGCCCTAATTTTTTAATCTAGGAAAGGTTTATGCAAAAGATACTTCGGGTAATGATCATCATCGCGATGCTAATTACCGCTTATCTGCTGATTTTGGCATGGCGAGATGATTATTCTGATGCCACACCTGTAGAGGCTGTCCCTAATACGGCAACTTCGGTAGGGTCTGATATTCCATCGACAACTGGTGCGGCTGGTGATATTCCAGTGCAAACGCTGCCTACTGCTAACAACAACGCGGTAGCAACGCCAGCTACAGATACTGGTTTGATTACCGTGACAACCAACCGTTACGATATCAAGATCAATCCAGAAGGAGGGGATATCGTTTATGCAGCGCTTAAGCAATATAACGCGACGCTCGATAGCGATCAGCCTTTTGTGCTATTAGAAAATGATAGTAATCGTGTTTATGTTGCGCAGTCAGGATTGATTGGCGTTGATGGTATTGATACGGCTGATGGTCGAGCTAACTATAGTCATAGTGCTAACAGCTACACGATGACTGAAGGTCAGCAGACTTTAGCAGTACCACTTACTTATCAAAAAGATGGGGTGACGATCACTAAGACCTTTACCTTTACTCATGATAAGTACCCTATCGATGTCAGTTACCAGATTCAAAACCAGTCAGCAAATCCATGGCAAGGACAGTTATTTGCACAACTAAAACGTGATGCTAGTAAAGATCCTGGTATGTCTGATAAGGGTGCACTTAGCATGGCAACCTATCTAGGCGGTGCTTGGGGTACGCCAGATGATCCTTATAATAAGCTTAAGTTTAATGACTTTAGCGATGGTGAGCTGACTACAACGACTAGCGATAGTGGCTGGGTTGGTATTGTGCAGCATTATTTTGTGTCAGCATGGACACCTGAAAACTTTACAGGTAACTTCTTTAGTCGTGAAACCGCTGATGAGTACTTTATTGGTTTTAATAGTCAACCAATTAATATAGCCGCAAATAAACAGGCGACTTTGACCGCGACGCTATATGCAGGTCCTAAGGTACAGTCTGAGCTTAAAGACGTAGCAGTTGGTCTCAATCAAACCGTTGATTACGGTCTGCTCTGGCCTATCTCTAAGATATTATTTGCAATTCTAGATGGTATTCATAAAGTGATCGGCAACTGGGGTTGGTCTATCATCCTATTGACGATATTGGTTAAGATTGCGCTGATGTGGTTCTCTAATAAGAGCTACTATTCAATGGCAAAAATGCGTGCTATTGCTCCACGACTGGCTGCTCTTAAAGAAGAGCATGGCGATGATCGGATGAAGATGTCGCAAGCAATGATGGGGATTTATAAAGAAGAGAAAGTTAATCCTATGGCAGGTTGTCTGCCTATATTGATGCAGATGCCTATTTTCTTAGCGTTATATTGGGTGCTGGTCGAGAGTGTCGAGCTGCGTCATGCGCCTTGGATTCTATGGATTAACGATTTATCAGCCATGGATCCTTGGTTTATCTTGCCGCTATTGATGGGTGCTTCAATGTTTACCCAACAGCAGCTAAACCCGCAGCCTACTGATCCTATGCAAGCAAAAGTTATGAAGTTTTTGCCTATTATTTTCACCGCTTTTATGCTGTTCTTCCCAGCAGGTTTAGTACTGTATTGGACTGTGAACAACTTGTTCAGTATGACTCAACAGTACCTGATCAATAAAAAGGTTGAAACTGAGCAAAAGCATCGTACTGTTAAAGTTTTAGAGGGCTAGATGAGCTGATCGAAAATAAAAAACCATCGCAATCGCGATGGTTTTTTTATGTCTGAACTGAATCGAAGTGATGATTATCGTAGATCAATTTCAAGTTTGTTTTGTTAGTCTAAGCTTAGCCGTCTATAATGGTGGTTTTAGCTATTGAGAGCGGTTGTGAATTCTATTACTACGAAACCGACTGATTCATCGGTTTTATCTGTGTCTACTACGATTGCTGCCATAGCTACGCCACTTGGGCGTGGTGGTGTTGGTATTATCCGTCTGTCAGGATCAAAAGCTTATGCAATAGCTTGTTTGCTGACAGGTAAGACTGAATTTACCCCAAGACTCGCCAGTTTTTGTCGCTTTTATCAGGCTGATGGTACCGTAGTTGACGAGGGCTTAGTGCTTTATTTTAAAGCGCCGCATTCCTTTACAGGTGAGGATGTGATTGAGCTACAAGGCCATGGCGGTGTTATATTACAGAATCAGCTATTAGCGCGAGCGTTTGAGCTTGGCGCTAAGCAAGCAAGCGCTGGTGAGTTCTCTTATCGCGCTTTTGATAATGATAAAATAGATCTACTGCAAGCTGAAGCGATCGCTGATGCTATCGATGCTACCAGTGCTGCTGCGGCTAGTAGTGCTATTCGCTCGTTAAGTGGTGAATTCTCGCAAAAGATCAATCAGCTATTAGAACAACTCATTCATCTTCGACTACATGTCGAAGCGGCGATTGATTTCCCCGATGAAGAGGATGTAGACTTTTTATCAGATGGTGTTATACAAGGCAAGCTTGAGCAAGTGCAGGCACAAATACAGCAAGTATTAGCAACTGCAAAGCAAGGACAGTTACTGCGTGATGGTATCCATGTGGTGCTTGCAGGGCGCCCGAATGCGGGTAAGTCAAGTTTGCTCAATCGCTTAGCAGGTCAAGAGCGCGCTATTGTCACTGAGGTGGCAGGGACGACCCGCGATACGTTACAAGAGACGGTGGTATTAAATGGTTTGACCTTACATTTGACTGATACCGCAGGCTTACGTGATACCGAGGATACGGTTGAGCGTATCGGTATCGCACGTGCACATACTGCTATTACCCAAGCTGATATGCTACTGCTAGTCTATGATGTCACTCGTGATATAGCAGGCGATAGTACGCCACTGCAGTTAGCCGAGCAGCTATTTGGTAAGCTGCCTGAACCTGAGCGCTTACTAATTATCGCTAATAAAAGTGATTTAATCAGTCAAAGTAAGATGGAAACTACAGAACCATTAAGCTCTACGATTATTCATTATGCTAATAATAAAGATTATGAGCAAGTTAATGTTTCATGTGAAACAGGCGCAGGCATCGAGGACTTAACAGCGGCCTTGTGTGCTAAAGTAGGCTTTCATCCACCAGAAAACAGTCTTATTGCCCGTACTCGTCACTTAGATGCGTTAAGACGTACCACTGATTATCTGTTTGAGGCGCATGAGCAGCTCACAGTATTTCAGGCAGGAGAGCTGGTCGCAGAAAGCTTGCGTCAAGCTCAAATAAGCCTGGGCGAAATCACTGGTGAGTTTAGTGCCGATGACTTATTAGGTAAAATATTTGGCAGCTTTTGTATTGGTAAATAATTTTGATTAGTATAAAGCTAATATTAGGAATACAGTATGCACTGTCCTTATTGTAACGCTTCAGAGACTAAAGTTATTGATTCACGCTTAGCGGCAGAAGGTGCGCAAGTACGTCGCCGCAGATCCTGTAATGGTTGCCAAGAGCGCTTTACAACTTTTGAGATGGTAGAGGTAGTTATGCCTCGTATCATAAAGTCCAGTGGCAAAATTGAGCCCTATGATAATGAAAAACTACGCCGCTCTATTCTGTTGCCGCTACAAAAGCGACCGATCACTATCGATGAGCAGGAGGGTATGATCAGTCGTATTGAAAAACGTGTACGACAGATGGGCGAGCGTGAAATCAATAGCAAGGTGTTAGGAGAGATTATCATGAGTGAGCTCAAATCACTTGATGATGTGGCTTATGTACGTTTCGCTAGCGTCTATCGTGATTTTCAAGATATCGATGCTTTTCATCAAGAGATTGCCAATATTCGCCCTAATGATAAAAGCGACGGCTAATTTTTGCTAGTTGCACTGCTAAACCCCTATTAAATGTGACCTTCTTATGCCAACTATCACTCCTGATCAAAATGCTCAAGATAACTATTTTATGATGCTAGCCGTAGAGCAGGCACGGCTTGGTATGTATACGACACGGCCTAATCCAGCAGTCGGCTGTGTTATCGTACAAGCAGAGCAAATGGTGGGTCAGGGCTTTCATCCGCAAGCAGGATTGCCACACGCTGAAGTCTTTGCACTTAAAGACGCTGGAGATAGGGCAGCTGGCGCGACCGCTTACGTTACCTTGGAGCCATGCAGTCATACAGGGCGTACGCCGCCTTGTGCAGAAGCCTTAATAACGGCTGGTATCAAACGGGTGGTCATCGCAGGACTCGATCCTAATCCAAAAGTAGCAGGTCGCGGGGTAGCGTTATTACAGCAGGCTGGTATTACTGTGAGAGTGGGCGTGCTAGCTGAGCAAGCTGAAGCCTTAAATCAAGGTTTTTTGAAGGCGATGCGTACACAAATGCCTTATGTACGCTTAAAAATCGCCACTAGTCTTGATGGGCGTACGGCAATGGCATCAGGTGAGTCGAAGTGGATTACTGGTGCAGCGGCAAGAGAGGATGTGCAAAAGCTACGAGCAAAAAGTGCGGCTATTATCACAGGTAGTCAGACGGTTATTGCTGATAATCCTAAGCTAAATGTACGCTCAACCCACTTAGGCATAGACGTAGAAAAGGTTCCTCAGCCACTGGTTGTGATACTCGATAGAAGCGAGCGTTTGGCTTATGATACTAAGTCATCTTATAAACTCTGTCAGCAAGCCGATACCTTATATTGGCGCGATGATGATCTATCGATGTTGCTAAAACGTTTGGTCAGTGAGCATCAGTGCTATGATGTTTTAGTTGAGGCAGGGGCTAGTGTCGCAGGTAGCTTTATAAGCCAGCAGTTAGTTGATGAACTTATTGTCTATCAAGCACCTTGTCTGTTGGGGTCGCAAGCGCAAGCTATGATTAACTTCAATCCTTTGACGTTAGCTCAGCAGCTGCGGTTTAAGTATCATAACGTTGAACATATGGAATCAGACATTAAGATTACTCTGACAGCACTCTAAGCCACTGGGTTAGTCAAATCGTTCATTGCCAAATAAATGTTTAAAATTGAAATATAACTAGATATTGATAAGTGTTTGATAGTTTCACATGAAACTGTGTATAACTTTGTTTCATGTGAAACTAAACTTGTAAATATATTTTTATTTAAATCTCGAAAACGTTATAGCGCAAAGGGTCTACTACATATGTAGCTATATTTTATTTTTTTCACAAAAGCATACTTGCTGTGGATAAGTTTGGAAAACCAACCTTTTTATTATGAAGTTATACAAATAGCTTATACTTATCCACAACTTATACCATTGAAAATTTCTGCAAGAATAGGTATTTTAATTAGAAATATAAATAAGATAACAAAGTGAGGTTCTATGTTTACTGGCATTATCGAAAGCGTTGGCAAAGTGAAAGCCATGCAACCTACTGGTGGGGATATTCGTCTGATTATAGAGTCGGATGAGCTGGATTTCTCTGATGTCTCTTTAGGGGACTCTATTGCCTCTAATGGCATATGCCTAACGGTAGTAGAGCTAGGTGATAATTATTATGCAGTCGATGTGTCACGTGAAACCATCGCACGTACCGCACTACAAGATCTAAAAATAGGTCACAAAGTAAACTTAGAAAAAGCGATGCTACCGACTACTCGGTTCGGTGGTCATATCGTTTCAGGTCATGTTGATGGGGTAGGCGTGGTCAGTAAGCTACAACAAGACGCTCGCTCTATCTATATAGAGATTGAAGTACCGCATGAGCTGGCACATTATACGGCGACTAAAGGCTCTATTACCCTTGATGGTATTAGTCTGACGACAAATTTAGTCCGCGATAACATCGTCTGTCTTAATATCATTCCACATACAGCAAAGATGACCAACATCTCACAGCATTGGCTGGTTGGCGATAAGGTTAATGTTGAGGTGGATCTAGTTGCTCGTTACTTGGAGCGGTTATTGACTAAAGCGCAAACAGGTACTATGAATGCCTCTGATTCTAAGAGCAATATTACCGAAGACTTTTTGGCTGATAATGGCTTTATGAAGTAATTGATTTAGCGACTTTTGAAGAGGGTAGTCTGAGAGCTCAGGAAAGCCTATAAGGGTGATTAATCAACAATAAAGCGTTTTAGTGCTGCCTCAAGTTGTTCTTTATTGACAGGCTTTGGCAAAAAGTCATCCATTCCTGAGGCATAACAAGACTCCTCATCTTCTTTTGAAGTATTAGCTGTCAGCGCTACGATAGGTATAGAGTCACCTTGTGCTCGAATAGCTTGCGTAGCTTGTAGGCCATCCATCACAGGCATTCGGCAGTCCATCAAGATAAGTGAGATTTGCGCTCTTGCCGCGGCCAACTGCTCTAGAGCTTGCTGGCCGTCTTCAGCTACGATAGTTCGATATCCTAAGCGATCTAATAGTTTACAAGCTACTCTTTGGTTGATCATATTATCTTCAACAACAAGAATAAGAGGTGCTGTCAGTTTATCTGACTTTGAGGTATCAGTACTATTTGCCGTAAGAGGAGTAGAAGTTGACAAGGCTATTTTCTCATGAAAGTTTTTGCGTTTATTATCGGTAATACTGTTCGATATATAAGCGGGCTGGGTTAAAAACTTAGGCTGGGTTAAGCGCAGCAGCTCAGATAACAGTAGTGTAACATCTAAAGGTTTATTCAAAAACCCGTCAAACTGCTGCAAATAATCTAATGAAATATCACGTTCAGGCTTCATACTTAGCAATATTTTAGGTAATGGCAAAGTAAGTAGACGATTCAAATCGCGATAAGGTGTTGTATTTTTGCCATTTTGAACATTATGCCTATCAGTATCAGTATCAGTCTTATAACTATGATGCTCTTCACTTTCTAACAACAGTATAGGAGCGAAGACTGCTCTTTTATCGGCTATATATTTGGCAAGCTCGGCGCTACTTGGCGCATCACTGATAGTATAGATACTAGCACTAATTGAGAGATGCTGGCAAAGCCGCTGTAAATAATTTAAGCAGATATCATGTTTGACCAGCGCAATAAGATAGATAGGCGTCTGGCTAGGGTGAAAATCATAGGCTGGCTGATAGATCGGTGCTAGGCAAGGTAAGTATAAAGAGAACACGTTTTCTGAGCTATTATTACTGTCGAGCTGAACAAAGCCGCCAAGTAGTTTTGCAAAACTATTAGATATCGTCAGTCCTAATTGTTTGTCATCGAACTTATGACTCGTTTTAATATTATCCTGATCAAAGTAGGAGAACAGCTTTTTTTGTTCAGCTTCAGTGATACTATTACCAGTGTCTTTAACACTGAAGCGTATCCAATGTTGATGAGTGGTAATCTCAGCTTTATCACCATTGACATCAGCAGCTTTATTAAAATAAATACTCAAAGGTTCAAGCCTTTTGCTGCTAACTGATACAACCGCCTCATCAACCAAAGAAAACTTGTCCTCACTAAAATGACTACTGAGCAAAGCCTTATTTGCATTAGGACTCTGCCGCCCAAATACTGGCTCTATCACTAAAGATACGTAACCTGATTGAGTGAGTTTTATAGCATTATTCATAAAGTTGAGCAGTATTTGCTGTAGTCGCTCAACATCTGTGCTAATAAACCGAGGACACTCAGGCATGAATAAGTACAGCAGTTCGATATCTTTTTGACGAGCATGATTCACTATCGACTCGCTAATTTGCAATCCTATCTTAAAGATATCTGTCTGTTCATTCACTATTTGTACTTTGCCTGCTGCTACCTTGGTCACATTTAACATGTCATTTAGCATAGCCAACATAGACTGGCTAGACTGCTTGAGAGTACTCAGGATCTTTTGCTGCTCGTTAGACACAGTAGAGGGTATGACAAGCTCAAGCGTATTAATAATAGATCTTAGCGGAGTGCGCAACTCATGACCTACAATAGATCTCAGGTGAGCAAACTCTTTTAGCTGTATTTGTAATTGCTGATTTTGTGAGCGCATATCATCAGCTTGCTTGATAAAAGTGCTAACTGGGCTTAGTAATGCTGTAAAGCCATGGACTTGCTCATGCTCATGCTCACCGAACCATGGAGTGATATGCAAATGATAGGCGAGTTTATTTTCGACACCATAAACGAGTAAGGTACGTGTCACACGCTGTGTGGATATTTTCTGCAATAGCTGCTGAGTGGCTTCGTTATTGCTTTGCACAAAATCTGATAAGCTATAATTGTTATCTTTTTGAAAAGTAGTCGCAAAGACTTGCTCAAAACGCTGATTAAAAAAACTAACCTGACCTTGGCTCATGATCATCAACATAGGTAGCGGCGCTTGATCCACGAGACGCTCTAAGCGATGACTTAAGGTTTTTATACGACGATAGTTGCTATGTAATTGGTAGCTGACACGACCTAAAGCATAACCTAGACGTATAAATTCAGGAGTAGAGTCTTTTTTAATGAAAGGAGAGAGAGTATGAGCCTCTTTAGCATTAGTCGGCATGTCTTCGATATAGCCTAGCAACTGTAGCCAGTTTAATCGGCGCTTAAACATATATAAAACGACTGTAGAAAATAAAGCGATAGCAATCAGTATGGGTAACCAATACTGATAAGACAGCCACTGTATATCCAAAGGCTCGTGGCGTAATACTACGTAAAGTTGGTGACCGCCTACCAGCTTGATCGCGCCCGTTAAGGTATTATCGGTCAGCTGATAATTGTTATTAGCATCTGAGGTGCTAAGGGACGGAAAAATAACGGTAGTAAACTTTTTTTCTTGAGGCCCAGTGTAGCGATGGATGTAACTTTTCCCAGAAGGCAACTTTAAAATGATCTGATAGCTCATATCTTGGAAAATTGGCTTTTTTAAGATAGCTACGATTTCGGTGTCCGTTAGTGTAGTATGTTGCGTCACCTCATAATGCAGGGCATCAAATACGGTTTGACTATGATGCTGGCTATCATTTTTTAACATTGAAAATATCATGACATAATATAGAGCTAGCATAATCAGCAAGCTTAAGGCATAAAATATAAGTAAGCGTGTTAACGACTTAAATTGGCGCATATCACTTGATCCCATATTTGTATGCAGTAGTTAAAATACCAATGACCCTATATTACTAGCAGCTAGCAACGAGCTACTATAAATTGAATAGTAAGTTTTAGTATATTAGCATGGACGACTGCTTTGAGTGCAGCATATCCATCATCATGAACTATGAATCATGAGTAATAGCACATCGCTACAAACTCACCTATAATGCATTAAGTGTTTATTCTCAACACGCCCTATATCTACTATGACTACTATTATGACTGCTACTAAGACTACTTTTACAAATCCTACTGACGATCTATTAGCTGAGCCGTTAGCTACTGACAATAAACTACAGCCACTAAGAGTAGTATTTGCAGGGACGCCTGAATTTGCGGCTATTAGCCTTAGCGCTTTGATTGCTCAGCAAGACGCGCTAAATATAGAGATAGTAGCGGTCTATACGCAGCCAGATCGTAAGGCGGGACGCGGGCAAAAGCTATCAGTATCTGCGGTCAAGCAAGTGGCGCTTGAGTATGATATTCCTGTCGAACAACCTGCTACCTTCAAAAAGTCAGTGACCGAAGGTCTTGCGGCTAGAGAAGTCTTGCGCACTTATCAGCCTGATGTGATGATCGTGGCCGCTTATGGGCTTATTCTGCCCATTGGCGTGTTAAGTATACCGGAGCTTGGCTGTCTTAATATTCATGGTTCATTATTACCGCGTTGGCGCGGGGCGGCGCCTATTCATCGAGCGCTACTCGCTGGTGATAGTGAGACGGGCATTACTATTATGCAGATGGATAAGGGCTTAGACACAGGTGATATGCTCTTTAAGACTAGCTGTGCTATCGAGACTACTGATAGCGCGGCAAGCTTACATGATAAACTGGCAGAGCTTGGCGCTAGCGCTATTGCTACTGTACTAAAAGATATCTCAAGCTATCAAGCACAGGCGCAAGTCCAAGATGAAGCCCAAGCTAATTATGCCCAAAAGCTAATCAAGTCTGAAGGCGAAATCGACTGGTCGAAGTCTGCAACTCATATTGAAAGACAAATTCGCGGCTTGAATCCATGGCCAGGCGCTTATACTTTTTTAAACGGTCAGCGAGTTAAAGTTTTAGCCAGTTTACCCGTGAATCATACTCAACCAACGGATAAACCAGCGGGTACGATTATCAGCGTCGGTCGTAAAGCAATTTTAGTCGCTTGCGGTGCAGATGAATTGGTCAACTCTACTAACAGTGACAAACCAAGCAGTACACTCGCTATCACAAATTTGCAATTTGCAGGTGGCAAACCTGTTAGCGCAGAGCAAATTTGTCATGGTAATCAGCTCGATGATGGTGACCAATTTAGCGCTGAACTTGGCACTGACTGAATGTAACACTGATAATCATAAATAATTCAAAGTACAGATCAATCAACTCAATAAGTCTATGTAAATGCCCTAATACGGCACAGGAAATTAAGTCATATGAGACAACCCGCAACCGCTAGAAACAATAAGAACAAACCATCCAGTAATCTAAAAATGATCGGCAGCGTACGGGTGCGGGTGATTCGCTGTTTGCTAGCTATTCAAAATGGGCAGTCTTTATCTAATGTCCTCGACCCGTTACTTAATAGCTTACATGAAGGTGATAAAGGCTTTGCCCATGCCTTGCTGCTAACTACTTTACGTCAGTGGTACGCGCTTGAGCGTCTGCTTGATAGCTTAGCGGATAATCCTATCGACGAGATAGAAGTACGCACGACCATCCAAGTTGGCTTGACGCAACTGCTGTATCTAGAAGTGGCTGACCATGCGGCGATTCATGAGACCGTAGAGTCGGTCAAAGAGATTGAGTTCGCTCATGCCAGTGGCTTAGTCAATGCTATCTTGCGTAAAGTCGCCAAAAATCCTAGCAAATTCCGTAAAAAGTGCGATAAAAAACATAGCCTGCCCAATTGGCTCGCCTATCAGCTAAAGCATGACTGGTCTGGTGATTATGATGATCTCATGCAAGGCCTGCGACAGCCTGCGCCGATGTTTTTGCGAGTCAATACTACAATCAATTCTGTAGAGAGTTATCAGCAGATATTGGTAGATGCAGATATTAGTGCTGATTTGGTTGAGATAAACACTAGCTTAAAGTTGTCTAGCGAAGCTTCTGAGGCGGCTACTGTAACTATACCAGTATTACGTTTAGAGCAAACCACAGCGGTCAGTGGCTTACCGTCATTCGCTGAAGGTGTCGTTAGTATTCAGGATATGTATGCTCAGTTGGCAGCGCCTTTGATCAATCAAGCGCTTATCAGTAAGATTAGTAGTGATAACAACACCGATGACTTACAGATATTAGATGCTTGCGCCGCCCCTGGTGGTAAGCTTGCCCATTGGATAGAGTTATTAAATTCCGATAAGCAAGAGTCGTTGTTTCATGTGAAACAGTCTGATACTGAACAAACCGATGAGCAAAAGCACACGCTTAAGCTAACGGCTATCGATAACGAAGCGCCGCGTATTACTCGTATTCATGAGAACCTTGAGCGTTTAAATCTTAAAAATACCGACAACGTGCAGCTTGAGATTGTTTGTGCGGATGCTACGCGCTGGCAAGGACAGAATAAAGCCAAAGACAATAATGCACCCGTATTTGACGCAATATTGTTAGACGCGCCTTGTACGGCGACTGGGGTTATTCGTCGCCATCCTGATATTAGTATCTTGCGTAGTGAAGAAGATGTCGAGCAAACCGCACGTTTGCAAAGCGAGATATTAGATAATCTATGGCCACAACTCAAAGTGGGTGGTTATCTGCTCTATATTACGTGTTCAATATTAAAACAAGAAAACGTCGAGCAGATGCAGGAGTTTGTTAATCATCATACTGACGCTAGCGTTATCGAACTTACCGAAGAGTGTAATTGGGGTATTGAGCAAGATATCGGTCGTCAGTGTTTGCCTATAGACGAGTTAAAAGGTGATGGCTTTTATTATGCGTTGCTCAAAAAGCAGTAGGATAATTAGATGAATAAGCTTTCAGTTATAACCGTGCAGAATAAATGGCGTCCTGAAATTTTTTATTCTACGTTTGCTATTGATTATATAGCTATTAATGAATGGCTTGCTCAATATACTGACAATCATAGTAAACCTTATAATGAGGTTAGTGATAGCAGCTTATCCATCGCTTTAGATTTATATGATCATGCAGAGACGGAAGCTGTCTGGCAATACTTGGGTTTGCCAGAGAATAGATCAGTTACCTATGTTCCTATTCTAACCTGCCCTGATGACGTGGATTTGGATTGCACTGTTAGAGTTGTCGAACAGCGCTACGACAAAAAATTTGTCTATTGGGAAAGATTTGGTGTTTTAATTGATGACATAGAAAAACAAAATGCTGAAGCAGTCGAATGGTTTATAGGTATTCCTAAAGTGATTTTTGACAGAGACAATTTTATACAGGTTTTTAAACAACTCAATTCAGAAATTAGTAAAGAGTATTATGATAGAGGTGAGGAGATAAACATACCTTTCCCTGCAAAACCAATAAAAGAAGAGTGGGAAAAGATTGTAGACAGCTGGTTTTAAGTTGCATAGGTTGCCTTGTGATTTGGTTAGTTAACATTACGTAGGCTGGGTTTTTAACCCAGCATCTTGATTTAGCAAAGTTATTAGCTGGGCTGAAAGCATTAGCCTACGACCAATACAAATTTCACAATCTCATATTTAAAAACGATCAAAGACAGGACAAAACATGAAATATATCAGTACCCGTGGTCAGACCGAGCCGATGGATTTTAGTGATGTGTTATTAATGGGGCTAGCTCCTGATGGTGGCTTGATGCTGCCTGAGCACTATCCAAATGTTAATGAGGCTACTTTAGAAGAGTGGCGCTCGCTGAGTTATCCAGATTTAGCATTAGCCATTATGCAACGCTTTGCCACTGATATTCCTTATGCAGATCTAAAAGATATTATCGAGCGTACTTATACTGCTGAAGTATTCGGTGATGCTGAGATCGTTCCTGTGCGTAAGCTTGAAGATGACTTGTATATTTTAGGCTTATCCAATGGCCCAACGCTCGCCTTTAAAGATGTCGCCATGCAATTCTTGGGTAATGCTTTTGAGTATGTGCTTAAGCGTCAAGACGCGCGTATTACTATCATTGGCGCGACTAGCGGCGATACGGGTAGTGCGGCCGAATATGCGCTACGGGGTAAAGATAACATCGAAGTCTTTATGCTCTCGCCGCATGGCAAAATGAGCGAGTTTCAGCGCGCGCAGATGTATAGCTTGACCGATGCTAATATCCATAATATCGCCATCGACGGCATGTTTGATGATTGCCAAGATATCGTCAAAGCGCTGCAACAAGATGCTGAGTTTAAAGCCGCTTATAACTTAGGTACAGTCAACTCTATTAACTGGGGACGGATACTGGCACAGATTGTTTATTACTTTAAGGCTTACTTTGCGGTAACTGATAGCAATAATGAGCAAGTTAGCTTTAGCGTACCATCTGGTAACTTCGGCAATATTTGCGCAGGTCACATTGCTCGTGAGATGGGCTTGCCTATCGGACGCTTGATTGTGGCCACCAATGAGAATGACGTACTTAATGATTTTTTTAATCAAGGTGCCTATCAGCCACGCGCTACGGACAAAACTTATGTCACTTCAAGCCCTTCAATGGACATCTCTAAAGCGTCTAACTTTGAACGCTTTGTCTATTTATTACTCGATAAAGATAGCGCTCGTGTACATGAGTTATTTGAAGGGGTGAAGTCAGGGCAGGGCTTTGATTTAGCAGAGCTAATGGAAGCGGTCAATTCACGCTATGGTTTTGCCGCTGGCAAATCAACTCACGCTGACCGTTTGCAAACCATTGAAGCGTTATATGAGCAACATGGTGAGCTGGTCGATCCGCATACGGCTGATGGTATTAAAGTCGCTAAAGAATTGCAGCAAGCAGGAGAGGTTATCATCTGCGCTGAAACCGCTCTGCCTGTTAAGTTTGCAGAGACGATCGTCGAGGCTATCGGCCCTATAGATATTGCTCGTCCTAAGCATACCGAAGGCTTAGAGGACTTAGAGCAGCATGTGGTTATCTTAGACAATAAAGCCGAATTAGTCGCTGAGCAAATTCGTCAAAAAGTTATGGCTAATCCAGCTTAACACTAGCTATATAGAACATTGATGCTACCTTGTTAATAGTATTTATAGACTTAGAAGCTCAGCGATATGAAAATTTTGTTTCATGTGAAACACTATGAGTATTCTGTATAAAAGTGTTCATATCTATAAGCCATAAGTTTTCTATAAAAAATCGCTAATATTATGCTATGGTACAGTTAGCTTACAGTAGTGTTAAGCTTAGTAAATTACTATTAAACGTAAGCCAGAATTTAAATTTTAATAGAGCCATTATCATAGCGTCTATTGTTTAAACGCTATACCTTAACTCTTATGGATATAATAATGAAAATAAGCTTTAACGGTTTAGCGAAAGCGCTATTGATGACCACCTTTAGTGGTGCGCTATTAATGGGCAACGCGCATGCCAATAATCCAGCGCCTACTATCAAAGCCGATGCTCCCAATCGATATATCGTCAAAAAAGGCGATACTTTATGGGATATCTCAGGTCGCTATCTGGACAGTCCATGGCGCTGGAAAGAGATTTGGGCAACTAATAAGCAAATAAAAAACCCTAATCTTATTTATCCTAATGACGTGCTTATTTTATGTATTATCAAAGGTAAAACCTTGATCGGTGTTGATACCGGTGAGGGCTGTGCTGGGATTGAAAAACAAATGAGCGGTGTGGCAGTGAGTAGTGCAGTCACTGTGACCTCAGTTGCCAACAGCATTCCTGCTATTCCACTCTCTGCTATTAAGCAATGGCTCGACAAAACCGTAATCGTCAATCCACAAGACTTTAACAGCACACCTTATGTATTGGCCTCAAAAAACCGTAATTTAATCACTGCTAGCGGTGATAAGATTTATGCCAAAGGAATACCGCTTATTGTCGGTCAGACCTATGGGGTTTATCGTGAGGGTGAGTTATATACTGATCCAAAAACCCTAAGAGTCATCGGCTTAGAGGTGACCCAAGTAGCGACAGGATTGGTGACGAGTTCCACGACAGAGGGCGTCTCTAGTATTCAGCTGACAGCCAGCTATGGCAAAGAAGTCCGTGAAGGGGATCGAGTATTCGTCGAGCTTAATAATAACATCGCGCCAGTATTCTATCCTGAACCTGCAACAGTCACGCGCGGTGGTATGATTATCCGAGTCATGGACTCTATTAGCTCAGCGGCTCGTGGTAGCGTGGTTGCCATTAATTTAGGGAGCACACAAGGCGCAAAACCTGGCGATGTATTAACCGTCTATCAAAAAGGGCCACTAGTACGCGATACTATCGATAACGACACCCCAGTACGCTTGCCAAGCGAGCCTAGCGGTATGGTCATGGTATTCAACACTTTTGCCGATATTAGCTATGCTTATGTTCTAAGCTCGGAGCTGCCATTAGGGGTAGGGGATCAATTGCTACCACCGCCGTATCTGTAGTGATTAAGGATAGTTGCAGTCGTTATGCAATGAATTAAAAGTCTGAGTAACTAAAGATAATAGTAACTAAAAGTCAGGTTAACTAAGAGCTAAGAATTATGACGGCATCTAAGCCCACCTTGTCAGCAGATCAGCGCGCAACAGTAGCGCTGTGGTATGAGGTGAATGCGTCATTAAAGGCTTTTCATAAGCTAATTAGTTATTTTGGCGGCGCACAGCAAGCATGGTCTGCGACGCTAAGCGCTTGGCGAGAGTTAGGTATTCACCAGACCCATCTGGCACGTCATGAAGAGCCTGAACAAACTATCGCTAGTATTGATAAGATTGTAATAGCGCTAGATAGTGGTAAGTATCAGATACTCTTCGCCGATCAGCCAGCATATCCTACTCAGTTATTACAGATCTACGATCCGCCGCCACTGCTATTCTGTCGCGGCAATAGTGCGCGCCTGCAACAAGCACAGATAGCTATGGTCGGTAGTCGTAAGCCGACCCCTCATGCACAAAAGACTACTTTTGATATGGCGCAGTATCTAGCTCAAGTCGGCTACGTGATTACTAGTGGCTTGGCAGTAGGAGTAGATAAATGCGCGCATCTAGGGGCGCTGACACAAGCTCATGTCGAGCATCAAGGGCGAACTATCGGTGTGATGGGCACAGGTATTGACGTCTGCTATCCTACTCATCATGAGCAGCTATTCACCCAAATCATAGAGCAAGGCGGCTGTCTCGTTAGTGAGCTACTCCCGCACACTCTTCCGCATAAGCATACTTTTCCGCGGCGCAACCGCTTAGTTGCAGGTCTCAGTCTAGCCACTATTGTCACCGAGGCGACTATAAAAAGCGGCTCGCTGATCACAGCAAGATTGACCTCCGAGCAAGGCAAGCAAGTCTTTGCTATTCCCAGTCATATCGATAATAATAATGCGACAGGCTGTCTGCATCTGATTCGCGAAGGCGCAACATTGATCTATCATCCTGAGCAAGTGCTCGATGATGTCGATGCGCAGCTCACTATCCCAGCAGGGTACTCTAGGTCAGACCACTCTAAGGCAGATAGTGCTAAGCGACCAGTAGGCTTCTCTTCTCAATCTAAAAATTCTGAGTCTGTCAGCAAGCAGAGCACTCAGGTCCAGCCAGATAGTAGTACTGATGTTAGTAGCGATAAAAGTAATAATAACAATACCAGTATCAGTACCGCTATAAAAATGAAAGTGACCATTCCTGAGCATTTGACTGACGTTTATGAGCAGCTAGATTGGCATGGGCAGGATTTAGACGCGCTACTTGTTACCACTAAATTAAGTACCGCTCAGCTCATCGCTCAGCTCATGGAGCTAGAGTTATTAGGGGTTATCAACGAGCAAGGCGGTCGCTACTTACGCCTATAAAAGCTTAAAGTTAGTCTTTATTATCCTATAAAGTCATCTATCACTCTCTATTTTCCCGTATTGATTCTTATGAAACCATCTGATCCTCTATCAAACCCAAATATTACGACCGATATCAGCCAAGCTGCTAGATGGCTAAAAGCGGGTAAGCTGCTTTGTTACCCGACTGAAAGCGTTTGGGGTATAGGCTGCGATCCGTTCAATGAGACGGCAGTAGCGCAGCTTTTAGCGATTAAACAGCGCCCAGTGGATAAGGGTATGATCGTAATCACTGATAATATAAAGCGGATTGCGCCATTATTAGCATCCTTAAATGCTAAACAGCGTCAAAGCGTAACGGATAGTTGGCAGCCTCTTTTAAATCATTATCCTATTAATCAACAAGCTGTAAGCTCACAAGTACAGCAGGCACAAACTTGGCTACTGCCGTTACCTGAATCGCTTGAGGTGACTATTCCATCTTGGATTACAGGTATTCATAATAGCGTTGCGGTGCGATTGATCGCTCATCCCATGATCCAGCAGCTCTGCGCGCAGATGGTCACGCCGAATAACCCTTATGGCTTTGTCGTATCGACCAGTTGTAACCCCGCAGGCAAGCCGCCAGCTTCAGGGTTAGCGCAAGCACAAGCTTATTTTGCAAATCTAGATATAGATACAGATAAAAATGATAACTATGCTAATAATGTACGTTATCTAACAGGTGAAACTTTAAATTATCAGCGACCTAGTCAGATTAATGATGCACTGACGGGACAAGTTATACGCTGACTCAAACTATAGTTGTGGAATCATCTGAATAACATATTTTCACTGTTGACAGAAATAATAGAAAGGTGCATGATGGTTTTAAGCTGTTTATATATAACCTATAAATAAAAACCTTTTGAGTACTTAGATTAATCAATAAAGAGCAAGTACTACTATGAAACTTAACCCAGTTACCGAAAAGTTCGTTTTACATTGGGGCGAGATGGGCTCGAAGTGGGGCGTCAATCGTACGATGTCACAGATTCATGCCTTGTTATACATTATCGGTAAGCCGTTAGATGCTGAAGAAATCACTGAAACGCTTGGCGTGGCTCGCTCAAATGTGTCTACTAGTATTAAAGAGCTGCAAAATTGGGGACTGGTACAAAAGGTCTCGGTATTAGGCGATCGGCGTGATCATTTCACCACTAATACTGATGTCTGGGAGCTGGCACGTATCGTAGTAGTTGAGCGTCAAAAGCGTGAACTTGATCCGACGGTACATTTCCTACAAGAGCTAATGGACAGTCCTGAGTTTGAATTTGAGAATAGCGAAGTCAAGACACGCATTAAAGATACTCAGGAGTTTGTAGCCACCGTCACTACTTGGTCGTCAGAGATGTTGAGACTGCCGACAAGTGCGCTAAAAAAGGTATTGAAACTAGGCGCTAGTGTAAAGAAGTTTTTGGGATAGGATGTATTAAAAAATAAAAATTTAGCTGCTCATTTCAGTTTTGACAGAAATTATTATAAAAATACCTATTGAGTTTATGAGATTAGTTTTTGAAATATTAGGAGCCTCTTATGTCATCCAACGATATAAAGAAAAATGCTACTACCGCAGCAGCTATTCAGTTGCCTGAAGAAGAGTTTAAATTGGATGAAACGCTAGTAGTAGAAAGTAATTATCCTACTGGTAAAGTGATACTTATGTATTTATTGCTTGGTGGTCCTATCGGTGGAGCTTTCTTAATGAGTCTTGTTTTAATTGAATCATTTGCACTAGAGGACTTTTACCTTATTTTTGCAGGACTGTTTCTTGGCTTTGTATTTGGTGTCATTCCAGCAACTTTAGCAGGTTTTTTGATAGCCAGCTTTAAGCTGCATCGCAATGCTAAAGGATTGTTATGGTCAGCTGTCATTGGTGCATGTACAACTACAGTTGTTGCTACATTTATAGCAAATGATATAGAGGGTGTGATCTTTATAACATTAATAGGAGTCGTCAGCGCTATATTAACAGGACTATTTGCTTTGCCAAGACCATAACTTAATACTCTTGAAAAACCTATTCATCAACTCTCCATAACATATCCATAGTTTGTACCAATGCTATACCTATACTAAGTGAATACTCACTTTTGTAGGATATGTAAAATGAAAAATAATAAAGCAGAACGCTACCCCTATTTACAGGTGATTACGATGTTTACAGGGCTTAGTAGTATCATTGGTGGATTGCTCGTTCAGCTGATTCTATTAATTATATTTAGAGAGGCTAATTTTGCGCAGATCGGCTTGCATCCATTGTTACACGTCGGATTATTAGGACTTATTCCTGCATTATTAGCGGGTATGGTTATTGCTAATAAACAAATATGGCAGGGTGATGCACACAGTACTCGCACAGTATTTCTAATTGGCTTTGTTATCTCAGCGCTTTATATCGCTGCCATAATTATATATTTGGGCATTGGTAGCGTAGAGGAAGTCGGTATATTATCCGTTGCCATGCTAACTATAGGTCTATTTGGCGGTGTCAATTTAGTTATCGCCAGTCTCGCAGCCTTACCAAAAGCCTGTACAACGCGTTTTGACAATCCAGTGAAAAAGGGCGACGATATTTATCAAGACTTTATAACCTTAGATAACCAATCAGTTGAATAGCTTTTTACGCCAATAAAAGAGGGATGTCGCAATGAATATTTTGATCAGTGGTGGTACAGGATTTTTGGGTAGCGCATTTAGTGATGAGATTATCAAACGTTATTACCAAACGGGTAAAGAGGTCGCTATCACTTGGCTGACTCGCGATACGAGTCAAGCGCATCCTGATACTGTTAGCCTGATGACCTATGATGAGCTGGCAAAAACCGATAACCGCTATGATGTGATAATGAACTTAGCAGGAGCGGGGATTGCCGACTCGCGTTGGAGCGATGAGCGTAAAGAGGCACTACTTGCCAGCCGTATCAAGCCTACAGAGTCGCTACTCGCCTTTATCGCGCGTACGCCTAATAAGCCTAAGCTGCTGCTCAGTGGTTCGGCGATTGGCTGGTATGGTACACAAGGCGATAAACCGTTGACTGAGAGCAGTGGCTTTGAGACTGATTTTTCGCATCGTTTATGTGAGGACTGGGAGCAGCTAGCATTAAAGGCTACTGAATATGGCGTCCCTGTCGCTATTGTACGTACTGGTGTAGTAATCCATCCTTCAGGCGGTATGCTCGGCAAGTTATTGACGCCATTTAAATTTGGGGTAGGCGGTCAGTTAGGCGATGGCCAGCAAATCATGAGCTGGGTCAGCCGTGACGATTGGGTAGGGGCTGCTATCTTTATTATTGAACAGCATTTAGCTGATAAGATTGAAACGCATAATAATACGCTCAGCACGACGAGCGATACACCAGCGCTAGTCTATAACTTGACTGCGCCTAATCCTGTGACTAATCATAAATTTACCAAAGACGTCGGTGCATGGCTACATCGCCCGACTATCTTTACTTTACCTGAGTTCTTGCTTAAGCTGATGTTTGGTGAAATGTCGACGCTTTTGATTGATGGGCAAAAGGTATTGCCGCAAGCGCTACTTGATGCTGGTTACGAGTTTGAGCAGCCAACGCTTGAGACCGCTTTAGCGGAGCAGAGCTAATTGACGATAGCCGATGTTTCATGTGAAACAATATATATTTAAAGTAGATATACTTGTGAATAAAGTTAAGGCTGACTATCCCAAAAGAGATGTAATTAATCAGTTTGTGCAGTTCGGTGGTGCTATTGGAGGCCTGTTTCTTTGGCTGACAATGGCGCTGCCTGCTATGCCAATAAAAGCTAATAGTTTTAGCGCAGTTGATGCATTGAATACAGCTTTGCTATCAGGATTATCATTAATCCTCTATATAGCTTTTGGTTTCTTATTGGGTTTGTTGCCTTCGCTGTTCACGGGTTGGGTTCTTGCACAAATGAATATCAATTATAGCTATAAAGGTTTGTTTATATCTTTAGTTGTTGGTAGCGTTATAGGTTTTGCTTTTTTATCAGTAATAGAGCTACCTTTGATTATTCAGATTTTGACAGGCGGTATTAGTGCCTTGATTCTAGGCTGGTCTATATTGCCTAGACACTAGACACTAGACACTAGACACTAGACACTATAAATTTTTATCTTATAATTTCACTATTGACAGAAATAAAGTAAATAATACTTCTAAAATTATCTAAGAAGGAGTAGAGTAATTACATAACAATTGTTTTAACTAAAGTTTCCAGTGCATACTTCATCGGTGATTACATTATGAATAGTAAAGAGACAGGCATAAGCAATTATTTATATCCGACAAGTTCGGTCATATGGACTTATACTTTACTAGGTGGCGCTATTGGCGGTGCAGTAATAGGATTCGGTAGTGTATTGTTTGAAATAATCTTTGGTAATAGCAGTCCTATGTTTGCGATGATAATGGGTACTATATTGTTTGCTACTGTTGGTGCGATTATAGGACTTGTGCCGTCTATTCTGACAGGATGGTTTGTAAGCAGACATAGAATTGTGATCGTCGGTGTAGAGGATTATTTAAAGCTATTTATCACAGGTTTTGTTATGACGGTTTTGTGCCTCATGCTTTTGATAACAGCTTTGGAGCTTCAAAGCTTTATCCAGACTTATCTAGGTACTACTTTTAATCATAGTAATTATGCGGATACTCCTTCTGGTTTTAATAGTGACGATATTTTAGCGTTTTTAAAAGGCGCACTGTTTTTAGGGTCGGTAGGTGGGCTGAGCAGCGTAGTGTTAGGCAAAATAATAGTACCAAAGGTAAAATCTTAAAATAAATAAATTAAAGCTTTGCCTTATTATTTCAGTTTTGACAGAAATTTAAGAAATATTATAGTAGTCGTCTATATGTTCTTTGCTACTACTTAACACTCATTAAGGAGAGCATCATGCGTCACTTATCAAATAACCATTCATTAGCTAATATCGAATGGCAAGACTTGCGTCAACTAGGTGTTACAGAGACGGTTTATAACGTGCTGCTATCCCTGCCATTTTTACTACTATCGTGGTGGAGCGCGGCTCAAAGCTTTTGGTTACTTGCGCTTGTCAGCTCGTTTTTCTTCTTTGTGGCAGCACTTAGACAGGCACATGATTGCTATCATCGTACTTTAGGCGTGAGTAAAGTTGCTACAGAGCTGATGCTATTTATGCTTAGTATCACCATGCTTTGTAGTACCCATGCGATTCGCCATACGCATCTTAATCATCATCGTGATCCATTAGGCGACAGCGATGTCGAGGGCAATTGGGCGCGTCTGCCTTGGTATAAGGCGATAGTAGGCGGTGGCAAGTTCTCTATTGCCATTCAGTGGTTTGGACTGACTCATGAGAGCCGTCGCAATCGGCTATTGGTCGTCATTGATATGGTGCTGATATCAGCGGTGATTACTACGGCATTTATCACTATGCATCCTGTACTTATGTATCACGTACTGGTCATGCTAGTGGCGAATATGTTGGTAGGCTTCTTTGCAGTATGGAGCGTGCATCACGGCTGCGATGAGCTGGTTTATGCGCGTAGTGAGCGCCATCCGCTTATTAATCTACTGACCTTTAATCTGCTCTATCACATTGAGCATCATCTATTCCCAGCGGTGCCGACTAACCATTTGCCAGAGCTGGCAAAGCGTTTAGATACTATAGCTCCAGAGTGGACACAGCAGCCTGTAATTCCTATATTAGCTAGTAAGACACTCTGTTCAATACAGACTGCTAATGATGTTATTAGTAAGAAAACCACTAATAATAAAGGGGATAATGTTATTTATATTAATAATCATATCGCAAAAAATAATGCTAATTCTCAACCTACCCGAACAAAGCTATCAGCCAATACTAATAGAGTACTAGCTATAAATAACAGTGATATTTTATTCAAAAAGCCAGCTGATCATGTGAGTCATGTGAGTCATTTAGATCATAAATATTCTTGTCCTATTGGAGGTGCTCTAAAAAGACTAGGGTCGGCTTAAACAATATGTTTAATCGAGATAAATTAATCAGTATAAAACTAGGAATTGCATGATGAATACTCAAACTGAATCAACGCCACTTACAAGCCAACATAAACTGGCAATCACTATGTACTATGACGATGCTTGCGTGCTGTGCAGTACGGAGGCACATAATATGCAAGCGCGTAACCCTCAGGCCATTGAGCTGATATCAGTGGATAAAGGCTTGGATATGTTACAAGCAGCAGGGTTTAATCGCGCTGATGCGATGACTTATCTTTGCGTGCAAGACAGCAACGGTGATTGGCATACGCATATGGATGCAGTAAGACTGCTATATAAAACTGCAAATGTCAGCTGGGCAAACTGGCTTTATCTACCTGTTATTAAGGAATTGGGCGACTTTGCTTATCCTTACGTCGCGCGTAACCGCTATCGAATCCCAAACTGGGTAACAAAAGCGATTTATGGCAAAGCTGCTGTAGAAGCTTGTCAAAATGGTCTTTGCAAAATCGCGCCTGACAAGCGTTAATTAGACTACGCATTAATTATGAAATATCAGTGAATAATAGCCACAAGGGTCAGAGTTGATAAAATAAAAGCTAAACTAAGCACACTTTTATTCACTTAGATTCAATTATGTGGCTCTTTATTATCGTAACTCAGTTATTAGCAGTAACCACTAGTGTTATTTTATGGTGGTTAATACAGCCTAAGACCACTGTTAAAAAGTTAGTACTGATTTTCAGCATTTTTATTATAAATAATATAGCGCTAGTCTATGGGTTAAGCGAGTTTTGGCGAGCGCGATTCAATGTCTATTTAGTGATAGAGATATTGCAAGGATTTATGATTTATGCGGCGCTAGTTACCGCTGTGATTGCACTAATATATTGTCGATTGCTTAAACGACCGCAGCGTCCAAAGTTGATACGCGCTATTGGTGTAATGATCTATATTGGTATTGTTGGCTTAGCAGTATTTAACGCTTATGTACCAGCAGTAAAGCGCCTAACTGTCAGCACAGATAAACCTTTGGCTGAACCACTAAAAATAGCGCTAGTATCGGACACGCATTTAGGTCGCTGGTTTGGCAATCGGCAATTGGATAAATTAGTCAATCTCGTTGAGACAGAGGGCGCTGATGTCGTGGTTTTGGCAGGCGATATCATGAATGATGATACTATTTATTATGACAAAACCAATATGCATGAGCGCTTATCGAAGCTGACAGCACCGCTTGGGGTCTATGCGGTATTGGGTAATCATGATTATTTTGGTTATGAAAAGCAAATAGCCAAGGCGGTGACAGATGCAGGTATAACGGTGCTAGATAACCAAAGCGTATTGCTTAATGAAGCCGTTTGGCTGATTGGACGCTCAGACGATATTGACCTGACGCGCTTATCGGCAAAGGAGCTATTAGATAAAGTCGATACCGATAAACCAGTTATATTCTTAGAGCATCGTCCCTCAGCTATCGATGAGATAAGCGCTTTGCCCATTGATCTGCACCTATCAGGGCACACCCATGGCGGACAGATATTTCCATTGACGACATTGATGAAAATATTTAGCCCTTTAGTTCATGGCACGAAGCAAATAGATAATACTCAGTTCTTAGTATCGTCTGGCTTCGGCTTTGGTAGCGTACCGTTTAGACTCGGCACGCGCTCTGAGATTTGGATTATTACCTTAAAAGCAGATACTTTACAGCCAGCATTATAATCTACAATTATCTAATACCCTTCACGAAAAATAGAGTAGGAGTAGGGTGCATTCCATGCACCGATGGTTAGTGAACTAACTATAAGTTTTACAGTTTCGCTATAGCCTTAAAGGCTGCCTCATCATAATCATCATCGTGCGTGACTACTACGGTGCGCTCAGTACGATTGACATTGACCCAGCGCACACCTGTGATACTAATAGTGTCAGCTACTAGCTTTTCAGCACTCTGTTTATCACTGATATCAATATGATATAGGGTCTGCGGCATGATGATCCTCAGTCTGCAATGATAGCTATCGTTGAATGACTTCACTTATACTATAAACTATTTCACCTTGTTATTACTGCGTTTTATCAACGATAAGCACACGTAATAGCGTCGTAATTTCAAGCAGTTAGTATTATTATAACCGTTATTATTTTATTTGAGATAACAGATGCGTTATACGTTTTTTATCATTGTCTTTAGCTTGTTGCAGCTATTTAGCTTAGGAGCGGCATATAGCTTAGCGTGGTGGCTACAGCCTTGGCTGTCTGATTATCCAGCGAAGCTTATGGTATTTGCAGTGATATTTATCATAACCAATGGCCTGCTACTATTGAGCGTGAGTAAAGTATTAGCCAATGCCTATCGCTGGATAAGTGCTTGGATGCTGGTCATGCATTATCTAGTGTTGAGTGCGCTGCTAGGCGTTCTACTATACGGTAGCTATTGGCTATTTATGACTGTCACAGGGATAGCTTTGCAGGATGTAAACACGCTGATTTATACTCTGCGCCTGATAACGCTATTCGCTTTTGTAGGGTTGTTTATCCACTCATTTTACAGCGCTTATAGTCCTGCAGTACGTAGACTGAACATTACTATCGATAAGCCGTTTGCCCAGCCGATAAGCATGATGGTTGCCAGTGATTTGCATATTGGTCGCCTATTTGGCAATAAGGCTATCGCTAGATTACAGCGACTTATTGATAATAATCAGCCTGATATATTGTTGATGCCAGGCGATATTATGGATGATAATGTTAAGGCCTTTACCCATTATAATATGGTGGATGATTTAGCGAAGCTATGTGCCAGCTTACCTTTTGGTGTTTATGCGACTTTAGGAAATCATGATCTATATGGACACGAGCTGCCGATTAGCGAGTCGCTGCGTAGTGCGGGCGTGCAGCTATTAAATGATGAAGTATTGCGCCTTGATTATAAGGGTCAATCGATTTGGCTAGCAGGGCGCTTTGATAATCATAAACGGGCGCGGGTTGCGACCACCGAGCTGTTGGCGCAAGTCGACACGAGTGAGCCAGTAATATTGTTAGATCATAGACCTAGCGATATTATGGCGCATAGTCAGTTGCCGATAGATTTACAAGTGTCAGGTCATACCCATAATGGACAGATATTCCCAGCAAATTTCATCGTCAGCGCTATCAATCGCATAGGCTATGGTTATGAAGCTATTAACAATAGCCACTTTGTGGTCTCCTCAGGCTATGGCTTTTGGGGTATACCGTTTCGCTTAGGCTCGCGCTCTGAGGTTTGGCTCATTATCCTCAATGGGCAATAAGCCTTTAGCAGGCGGTAAGCTATTATTAGGCAATAAGTTCTTGTACAAAGCCTTCAAACTCATTAATGATATGAGTGGTCTCTCGGTTTAGACCTTGATGAACGCTAAGCAGATTGATAAAGCCATGTGGCGCACCAAGTACGGTATAAGTTTTTACTTCTAAACCCTCATTTTCTAAATACTGAGCGTAAACAAGGGCTTCATCGCGCAAAATATCTAGCTCAGCGGCGACGATATAGCTTGGGCAAATATTGCTACTATCACCCTTCATCACTGACACTAGCGGATGAGCTTGTGGCAGCTTGCTTTGCTTAATGTAAGCAGTATTAAAGGCGTCGGCTTCCGCATTATCTAGCAATAACCCTTGACCATATAGCGACCAGCTTGGATGATCGCTGCCGTAGTCCGTCACTGGATATAGAGGCAACTGAGCCAATGGTGGCGGCAGGTCACTCATAGTATTTATAAAATAATCAATAGCCTGCTTATCGTCATCATTAGCTGTGTCTTGCCACAATGCTGGCGTTGGCATAGTGACTTGCTGGCCGACTAAGGTAGCCAAACAGCCACCAGCACTATCTCCTGATAATACAATACGCGAGGCAGATGCACCTAGTGTATCAGCGTTCTCAGTTAGCCAAGTATAAGCTGCTAGACAGTCCTTGAGGGCTGTTGGAGCGCGATATTCTGGCGCTAGGCGATAGTCGACACTGACCACAGCCCAGCCCGTTTGATGACAGACGGTGTGACAAAACTCATGATGAGTATCGAGATCACCGATACAGTATCCGCCCCCATGAAAAAACAGCATCACGACTTCATCAACGTTCTGCTGGGTAGATCGGTAACAGCGAATAGTCATGTCACCACCATCGCCATTAGCAATAGTCTTATCATGCCAGTTAACGCCAGATTTTTTGTTATTAGCCTCAGCCTGTCGCCAAACCGTTGGTGATTGAATAGAGACGACATCAGTTGCGAATGTTTTACGTAATTTAAGCAACTTATCGACAGTAAGAGAGCTTTTTAGCTTACCGTTGATAGCCATAATCAGCCGCAAATGTGCATCAGCATGGGGATACTGTTCAGCAGTAGTCGCTCCTAGACGATGATTCAATCGCTCAATGACTGACTCAGGTAAGCTATCTAAGCTTTTAAATAAGTAATGTAGTCTATGCCGAAAAAGCGTCTGACTAACAGGCAGGTTTTTAATAGCGCTATCAATAGTCTTATTGGTTTTTTTAATCAAAGCGTTAAGCGATGGAAGCGGTAAAATAGACATAAACTCACCTTTTAGCTAAAAAATATTTTCCTAAAACTTATCAAATATAGAGCTAAGCCGCCAAAGTCTTTTGAGCGCTCTGTACCTTTTGAGTGCTTATTACTTGATATACAAACTGCTCAAATTGCTTAATTATATTCTGAGTCTCTTGGCCAATCTCTTTATGCACACTCATAAAATGAATAAAGCCGTGCGGTGCGCCCAATATAGTTTGAACTTGGACCTCCACGCCGCAGTAGGTCAGCTGCTTGGCATAAGCAAACGCTTGGTCACGTAGTACATCTAGCTCCGCTGCTACAATGAAAGTCGGGCAGACCTTTTCATTATTTCCTGTCATTGGTGACAGCAGTGGATGCTCGCGAGGTAGCTTGCTATATTGCAAACAGGCCGCGTCAAACACTGCGATATCTGCGTGATCAAGCAACAGACCCTTACCATACAATGCCCAACTTGGATAATCCGTCTCAATATCAGTCACAGGGTATATCGGCATCTGCGCTAGGGGATGGGGCAAGTTTTGCAATTGATTAAAAGTTTTTTGCCCTTGTAAGCCTAAGTCTAGCCATAAAGAGTTAGTGGGGCCAACGATTTGCTGCGCTAGCATTGATGCCAGACAGCCACCAGCGCTATCCCCTGCTAGTAGGATACGCGAAGGCTGTGCACCTAGCGTATGACAATGCTCAGCCAGCCAAGCATAGGCGGCGATAGAGTCTCTTAAAGCCGTTGGTACAGGATGCTCAGGGGCTAGGCGATAGTCAACACTGACAATAGACCAGCCTGTTTGTGCACAAATAGCATGACAGAACTCATGGTGGGTATCGGTATCACCGATACAAAATCCACCACCATGCAAGAACAACATAACGACTTGATCACGGTTGTAGTTATTAACAGTGTTATTAGCTTTGTCAGCATCAGTGCTAGACGCAGCACCATTACCGTAACACCGAATATTCATATCACCATCATCGGCATTGGCAATCGTTTTATCTTGCCAGCTCACAGGTGCGACACTACGTTTAGTAATAGGCTTCAAATTTTTAATAAAATTGCCTCGCTCCTGTTGCCATACCTTTGGTGCTTGCATAGCAACAGCGTCAACAGCAAACCTTTTGCGCAGTCCGATCAATTCTATTAGTTGCAGAGGAGTCTTGAGCTTGGCATTAACCGCTATAATCAGACGTAGATGCGCGTTAGCGTGTAAGTATTGCTTTGAGGTTGGCCCTTTTAAATAACTGACAAGTGCTTCTAGTAAAGGTGTCGGTAGATAGCCAAGTGTTTTTAGCGCATAGTGCAAAGTATGCTGCTGGTGAAGCGCTATCGGCTTATAGCTCAGCACTTTTTTAGTTATTGAGCGTTTTTGCATTAATTGTTTATTATCATTTTTATCTAAATCTTCATCAGTAGCTCGACCCAAAATAGCTGGATTAAAACTTTTAACCGCCTTATTAAATCGTGTACGCAGCGGAATTGAGGTTATAGGTAAGATCGACATAACAGTCCTTCTTGATAATTCTCCAACAGTAAGGTTGTAAGTATCAATAGTTGTAAATCAGGGATTAGTTCATTACAAAATATAATAGAGTAATTTATAAAATATTAAGTTTCGTTTGGTAATAAAATCGTTAGGTTTATAGTATGTTGAATAGTCACAAGTAACCTATATAAGGTCTAGTAATAAACAATATAACCACCCTTTACAGACCTAGCCAGTCACTTCAGTCAAAGTTTTGAATAGGCTGCAGCGTACATCTACAGACAATTAGAAAAATTCCTGTACTTTAGGCTTGAAATTTACCCTCATCACCTTTATCAAGCAGCTATTGAACCATTACTCTAAAACGCTTGTGACTTATGCAGCAATACAGATAGAAGTGCTAGCTATTAGCCAATACAAGGCATAACCTCTAAGCGTCAGTACGCCCTAAAACAAGTTATTCATTATCAATAATTACAAGACTTCTAGACCCCATTTAATATAAGTAACATAAGGAATCATTATGAACGAGCAGACCCCAAATCATGAGTTCGATACGCAAGACCCAAAAGTGGCACAAAGCAATATCGAGCGTGAGGGTAGTGTTTTAGAAGAAACTATTGAGGAGTTCAATCCTGAGACTAACGACGGCGAAAACGCTACTATCGACAATGAAATCGATATCGACGCCTTTAAAGCTCGTATTAGCGAGCTAGAAGGCGAGGTCAAGCAGTCTAAAGAGAGTACGGCTCGCGCCAATGCTGAAACCTATAATGCGCAAAAGCGTATGGAGCAAGAAGCGGATAAAAGTAAAAAATTTGCGCTACAGAAGTTTGCCAAAGAATTGCTTGAAGTGCTCGATAATTTAGAGCGCGCTATTATCAGTGTGCAAGACGATACGGATGCTGATGATGCTATTATGGAAGGCGTCAAGCTGACTCATAAATCGCTGTTAGATGTACTTAATAAAAACGGCGTAGAAGTCGTTGATCCACAAGGCGAGAAGTTTAACGCTGACTTGCATGAAGCTGTTGGTATTGACACCGATGCCGACGCTGATACCGTTGGTACCGTGTTGCAAAAAGGCTATAGCTTGAATGGTCGCCTATTGCGTCCAGCTATGGTACGTGTTGGTCAATAGCGTCATCACCGCTATAAATAGAGTATTCCTTATTAAGATTGAGGATATTCACAAATATTCACACAAATATATCGGTTTGCGGATGAGTCGCCTTGAAAAATATCAAGGGTAAACCGATATAAAGCAACAAGTGACCGTTCATGGTCTGATAATTTTAGCTCACAGCTTGATTTATTCAAATGATAAGAGCTTTGAGCTAACAAAAATTTAGCTATACAAACATAAATCTAATCAAATTGGAGTAATTAATTATGGGTAAGGTTATAGGTATTGATTTAGGTACAACTAACTCATGTGTCGCGGTAATGGAAGGCGATAAAGTTAAAATTATCGAAAACGCTGAAGGTACTCGTACAACCCCTTCAATCGTCGCTTATAAAGATGATGAAATCCTTGTCGGTCAGTCGGCTAAGCGTCAAGCGGTAACGAACCCAAACAAAACGCTTTTTGCTATCAAGCGTTTAATCGGTCGTCGTTTTGATGACAAAGTCGTACAAAAAGATATCGGCATGGTGCCGTACAAAATCGTTAAAGCTGATAATGGTGATGCTTGGGTTGAGATCAACGATAAAAAACTAGCGCCACCACAAGTTTCTGCTGAAATCTTGAAAAAGATGAAAAAGACAGCAGAAGACTATCTCGGTGAGAGTGTTACTGAAGCGGTCGTGACCGTTCCTGCTTATTTCAATGACTCACAGCGCCAAGCGACTAAAGATGCGGGTAAAATCGCAGGTCTCGATGTAAAGCGTATTATCAATGAGCCAACAGCTGCAGCATTAGCTTATGGTATGGACAAAAAGCAAGGCGATCGCACTATCGCAGTTTATGACTTAGGTGGTGGTACTTTTGACGTGTCAATCATTGAGATTGCTGATGTCGATGGCGAGCAACAGTTTGAAGTACTTGCGACTAATGGTGATACGTTCTTAGGTGGTGAAGACTTTGACTCAGCTTTGATTGAGTACTTAGTTGGTGAGTTCAAAAAAGAGCAAGACTTTAACTTAAAAGGTGACCCTTTAGCGATGCAGCGCCTCAAAGAAGCCGCTGAAAAAGCTAAAATTGAGCTATCAAGCGCGCAAAGCACTGAAGTAAACTTGCCTTATATCACTGCTGATAGTACAGGTCCTAAGCATTTAGTCGTGACAATTAGTCGCTCAAAGCTTGAGAGCTTAACCGAAGAGCTAGTACAACGTACTATGGGTCCTTGTAAGATTGCTCTTGATGATGCTGGCTTGAAAACTAGCGAGATTGACGACGTTATCTTAGTTGGTGGTCAGACTCGTATGCCACTGGTACAGCAAAAAGTACAAGACTTCTTTGGTCAAGAGCCACGTAAAGATGTTAACCCTGATGAAGCTGTTGCTGCTGGTGCGGCGATTCAAGGCGCAGTATTATCAGGTGAGAAAACTGATGTACTTCTTCTTGATGTGACGCCATTGACCCTAGGTATCGAAACGATGGGTGGGGTTATGACTCCAGTTATCGAGAAAAATACGATGATTCCTACTAAGAAATCACAAGTATTTTCAACCGCTGAAGATAACCAGCCAGCGGTCACGATTCAGGTGTATCAAGGCGAGCGTAAAATTGCTAATCAGAATAAACAGCTTGGTCGTTTTGACTTAACGGATATTCCACCAGCACCACGTGGTCTACCGCAGATCGAAGTATCTTTTGATATCAACGCTGATGGTATCATGAACATCTCAGCCACTGATAAAGGTACTGGTAAAGCGCAAAGTATTCAAATCAAAGCAGATTCTGGTTTGTCGGATGAAGAAGTCGAACAAATGGTGCGTGATGCCGAAGCTAACGCTGCCGAAGATGAGAAATTTGCTAACCTTGCGCAAGTGCGTAATGAAGCCGACGGTCGTATTCATGCGGTACAAAAAGCATTGAAAGATGCTGAAGACAAAGTAACTGATGAAGAAAAATCATCAGTAGAAGCGGCTATCTCAGAGCTTGAAATGGCAGCTAAAGAAGATGATCATGATGACATCAAAGCCAAGCTTGAAGCATTAGACAATGCTTTCTTGCCTGTTAGCCAGAAGATCTACGCGGATAGTGGTGCAGGCGCTGAAGGTATGGATCCGAACCAGTTCCAACAAGGTGCTGATGCTGGCGCTGATAATAGCCAAGCTGATGATGACGTTGTCGATGCTGAGTTCACTGAAGTTGAAGACGATAAGAAATAATGAGCTAGATTCAGCCAAAGTACAATCTTTTAATAAAATAGCGCATCCTTAGGGGTGCGTTTTTTATTTTTTGATGCCAAGTAATAAGTCTTTTGTGACCTGAAAGTTAGATTTCTTGTACATAATTTTTAGCAAAAAGATATGAATGTAACAAAAGATTTCATATCTTTGCCTTTGTAACTCATTGAGCCATAAAGGCTTGCAAAACTTAACTATCAGACTGCTAAACACTGACAGATTGAAATATGTTATTTGCTATTATAACTACATCGTTAGCAAACAAGGCGATAAGTCTATAAAAGACATAGTAAAAAGAGACATAGCAAATAAATATATAACTTGTTTGTACACATTGTACGTTAAGGAGATTAAGATGAAAACTTTACAAAAAACTCTACTTGCTCTAGCAGCTACTTCTTTAGTAAGCGTAGGCGCACAAGCTGCTGTCGCTTATGGTAATGGCTATACAGGTACACCTTATGTCGGCGTCAAAGTAGGTCAGTTTGATCTAGATGTCGCTGGTGCTGATGACCCAACCGCTTATGGTGTTTATGGTGGTTACAACTTCGATCCTAACTTTGGCGTAGAAGCCGAATACGTAGGTTCTAGTGATGCCGATTACTATAATGGTGATATCGATGCTAAGACTTATGGCGTCTATGGTACTTATCGTTATTTTGTACCAAACACAGCTTTATATGGTAAAGCAAAGCTAGGTGTTGCTAGAACTGAAATCGAAGGTGATTTTACTGATAGAGTTGGTGGTGTAGACGTTAGAAGAAACAGCTACTCAGATAGTGATACAACCGTTGCTGGTGGTCTAGGTGTTGGCTATGCGGTTAACCCCGACTTTGGTATCGAAGCTGAATATGATATCGCTGGTAGCAATGCTGATTTAATGACAATTGGCGCACATTTAAAGTTCTAATTTAAAAGTATTTACTCTTTAGATTAGATAAATGTAAAGTAAAAAACGACCACTTCGGTGGTCGTTTTTTATGTCTATAGTTATAATCATAATAAAAGGTTTGGTGCTATCGTTGTAATCATAACTAATGCTATAATATTGATATATAAGACAATATTGCTCTTATAAGTATGCTACATTGATAAGTAAGAATAAAAAGGAGGGTATAACCATGATTGAAGCTGTGTTTATGATTGAACCCTGGCATTGGCTAGTATTAGGCTTTACCTTGATGATTGCCGAGATATTTATTCCTACTTTTGCTAGCCTTTGGTTCGGTGCAGCCGCTATTATTGTTGCCGCACTAGCTTGGTTATTACCACTTCCTGCCTTGTTTGAGGTGTTGATCTGGCTAAGTCTATCGGTGCTGTTTATGTTCGCTTGGGTCAGGTACATCAAGCCTTTATCGGTAAATCGTACCAAAGCAGGACTTGGCGGTAGTGTGATTATCGGTGAGACTGGCATGATTGTGCTTAAGCCGCAAACCAATTCGCTTGGTGTAGTGCGCTTTAATGTCCCCATTGCCGGTGCTGATGAATGGCCTTGCCGTACCGGAGATGACAAGGTCGAAGTAGGTGATAGAGTGGTCGTGACTGATATCGTAGGTAATGATCTTATTGTAGCGCCAACCAAACGTATTACTATGTCTAACGTCGTGCAGCCTGACATCATCTCTAAAATCAATCCTGCGGTTGAAGCTCAACCTATAGCCCAAAAAGTTAAGGCGAGTAGTCTTAACCTGAATAAGCCTAATTTAGACCAAGTGCGTCTTAAAAATAAGTTCATGGACAAATAATACCTTTGATAAGTGATTTATTTAATTAAAGCTCTTAAAAATAAATATCTCAACTATTAAGTATTCTAGTAGCATAATTTATATAAGTTGAAAAGCGTAAACACATACGACATTGCTGATTGAATAGAGCAATGGCTCAAGGAGAGCGTTATGAATAGCATTTTAAGTAGTTTAAATGGCGGTAGTATCGTAACCTTGGTATTGATTGCCTTAATTATATTTACTGTTTTAAAGGCGGTGCGTATTGTACCGCAAGGCTATAAATGGGTCGTACAGCGGTTGGGTAAATATCAGCAAACACTGGAGCCTGGTCTGACGCTCATTATTCCTTTTATCGATAGAGTAGCCTACAAAGTCACGACCAAAGACATTGTGCTGGATATCCCCTCACAAGAAGTCATTACTCGTGATAATGTGGTGATTATTGCTAATGCGGTCGCTTATATTAATATTCTTCGTCCAGACAAAGCCGTCTATGGTATCGAAGATTATGAGTATGGTATTCGCAATCTAGTGCAGACATCTCTACGTTCTATCATCGGTGAGATGGATTTGGATAATGCTTTATCTAGTCGTGATGAAATCAAAGCTTTGCTCAAGAATGCTATCTCAGAAGATATCGCTGATTGGGGTATTACCCTCAAGACCGTTGAGATTCAAGATATTAACCCCTCACAGACTATGCAAGCCTCGATGGAAGAGCAAGCAGCGGCCGAGCGTCTACGTCGTGCGACAGTGACTCGTGCTGATGGTCAAAAGCAAGCGGCTATCTTAGAAGCTGATGGTCGTCTAGAAGCGTCACGCCGTGATGCTGAAGCGCAAGTAGTACTGGCTAAGGGTTCTGAGGAGTCTATTCGTCTTATTACTGCAGCGATGGGAGATGAGGAGATGCCCATTGTTTATCTACTTGGTGAGCAGTATATCAAGGCGATTCGCCAATTAGCAGAGTCTGACAATTCGAAAATGGTCGTATTGCCCGCTGATATCTTAAGTACGGTAAAAGGTATGGTCGGTGACAAGTTAAAAGTGTAGTACTTACCTTTCAATTTTTATTTTACTCACAAACTAAAAAAGACCTCATCATTGAGGCCTTTTTATTGACTTAATTTTAAACAAAATATGAGCGCTTAAATCACTTTAGAAAATCGATCTTTGTGCTTCTCTGTAAGATACTCATCAAATACCATCGCCACATTACGACCTAATAGACGACCCTTTGGCATGATACGAATACCAGCAGCATCCATGTCAATAAGTTTATCTGCTTGCATCTCGCCTAACTGCTGGATCTCATCTATAAAGTAGGTGATCGCATCGATACCGAACTTTTGATTCACATCACGAAAGTCAATATAGTCATGACAAAGCAGATTCATAATCACATACTCACGCAAGCGATCTTTGACAGAAGTTTTGATAACTTTGACGGCTGGCATGACAGCAGGATTGTTAATTGAGGCATTAATGCTGTCTTGATAAACGCTTAAGTCAGTATGGTTCTGCAAAATATAGCTACTATTGGCGTTGGTAATCTGACTGATTGACGAGACCCCAAAGCCTAATAGATCACAGTCGCCCATGATCGTATAGCCCTGAAAGTTGCGATGCAGCTTGCCTTCGCGCTGCGCTACTGCCAGCTCATCATCAGGCTTGGCAAAGTGATCAATACCAATAAACTGATAGCCTGCATCCGTTAAAGTATTGATAGTATTGCCGAGCATCAAGATTTTATCGCTTGGATTTGGCAGGTCTTCATCTTTTATTCGACGCTGGGACTTAAAGCGCTCAGGTAGATGCGCGTAGTTAAAGACCGATAGACGATCAGGCGACATCTTAATAATACGCTCTACCGTTTTATTAAAGGTAGCAGGTGTTTGATGGGGCAAACCATAAATGAGATCAAGATTAATAGAGTGAAAGCCCAAATCACGCGCCTCGGCTAGGACGTTTTCAATTAACTCTGCTGAATGCACACGATTGACTGCGATTTGTACGGTCTCATCTAAGTCTTGTACGCCAAGGCTGATACGGTTAAAGCCAAGATTACGTAGCACTTTTAGCGTATTACCGCTCAGCTCACGCGGGTCTATCTCAATAGAATAATCGCCTTGATCTTCTGGCAAAAAATCAAACTGGGTCTGCAAAAACTCCCACAGCTGTACTATTTCTTCATCACGCAAAAACGTCGGCGTACCACCGCCTAAATGCAGCTGCTTAACCAGTGGGTTCTTGCGAATACCAGTGCCATCTTCTGGTGTCGATAGTAAGCTGCGCTTATGTTTAATCTCACTAATAAGGTATTGTAGATAGTCGCCTGAATCGCTGTTCTTTTTAGTGATGATTTTATTACAAGCACAGTAATAGCAAAGATGACGACAAAACGGAATGTGAAAGTATAGCGATAATGGCGCCCGCGCTTCACGGTTTTGTAATATCTGTGCCTCTAAGCCCTCAGATATCGGGGAGAACTCAAGCGCGGTCGGATAAGAAGTGTAGCGTGGCCCTGAGCGGTTGTACTTATTCACTAGCGATTCATCAAACGCAGGGAGTTGTTTGTTACCGCTAGTCCCACGTAGGCTGGCATAAGGGTTGTTTACTTCGACCACGGGACGCGCAGTAGTCGGCTGTTCATTAGCAGGGTTGTAGGGCTGCTGCGGGGCAGTACTGGAGATTGAATTGGCTTTTGAATCCGATTGTGAGGACATGTAACTTTCCTTATATTGGTTCTATAGGCGTCTAATCTTTTATAGTGATTTATTAGATAATACTCAACGCACAATAGGGGTTGCTTATTATAACAAATCCTTATATTTAGTGGGGTGATTGGTAAGCCCTTTCCTTATAAAAAAGCGATCCTAAGATGAACTTAGAATCGCGTTTATAGCTGTCTAATATTTTAACTTTTAACTAGCAGGTAGGTTTTCTCTTAATTGAAGCTTATTACCAATCGCTTTATCAGCCACTTCATTGACACTAAAGGGCAGGCGTATCCAGTTTTTATCTGAATAACGACGAGTCTGGTCACGGTGAAAAGGACGCGTGCTATCAGCTGCTTGCGAATAAGCTAATAGCGCATCTACGACAGGACCTTTATCATCAAAAGTGACTGATTGCATGTAGGTCGGACCATTTACTACTGGACCATAAGTGCCATCACTGTTTTGACTTGAAGTTGCGACATTAAAGACGCCTTCACCGCCAAAGCCGCCATGCATAGGAATTTTCTCACCATTTTTGCTCGCATCAATAACGAACTGTAAGCTACCTAATGGCGCATCGAGTGCGACATTTTTACTATTATAATAGGCAATAGAATCACCTAAAGCTTTACGAGTCCTATCACTAATGATTAAGCCACGCGGCGTGTTAATAGGGTCAGCCTTATCAAAGGGAACACTAAATCCTGCATAGCTATTAACGTTAAGGTTAGACCAGAACTTTCTAAAGACATGAGCGCCTTTACTATCTAGGTTGTTACGACGATCCCAGCTGCTTAAGACATTACAGGCTTGAGTGGCATCAATAGTACCCCCACTAGTTAAAGGTAACGCCGCATTGTTTCGACAATCTGTTAACACATCATCAAGGACTAATTCAGCGCCATAACTGCGATTGCTGTAGACTACTTGTTGTAAGTTATTAAGATTAAAGGTATTGCCACCCAAACCGTCTTTATTGCTTAATCGATCAAATATCTGGGTAAAAGCCATACGAGTACGCGGAGATAATGGTTCAGCATCTTCAGATAAAGGTAGCAATTCACGTTTTAGTAACGGTGAAAACCCAGTCAACGGCTGTTCTGCATTACTGAGCCAATAGCTATCATTAGAATTAAGAACATAATCATAACGAGTCAATGAAGGTAAGTTTGAACCACCAAAGATACCCTTTTGTGGCGAGTCAGTATCATTGCCCCATTCACAATTAGCTTTACTACCATCTAGGGCTGGCAAGTCCGCTGCACCAATCAAGGTTTGCAAGTATATGCCTGCATTGGTACCACAAGATTGTAGCTGGCTTTTGGTGACATGAGGAACAGTTGAGATATCAGCATAGAAAGCCTTGCCATTACGGTCAGTGGCTATGGTATTAACAAAGCCCAGACCGAGAATTTTTTTCATTCTACTTTCTAAGTCGGCGACACTAGTGGCTTTATTCATACTACGCCATTGATTCAGAGCGCGTGGATTCTCAGAGGCGGCATCACGGATAGTATAGGCTAAACCTTGAGTACCCCAAGCAGGTATCGGTAGATTTTCATTAAGTAAATTAGCGGCTAGCATAGGACCATAATGCGATATATATAAAGGACGAACTACGGGTGGCAGATTACCTGGTAACTGAACGGTTACAGGTACAGCTTTAATCTCTCGTTGTTCAGTCACCCCAGCGCTATTTTGGTAACTATATTTCGTAGGATCGCCCTCTACTAGATTAAGCTGATAGAGAGTAAAACGATTGGCAGTCGATACCGTATGACTCCAAGCCACGTCTTTATTAAAGCCGATATTTATAAAAGGCTGGCCTTGTTGCGCTGAACCCATCACGTCAATCTCACCTGGTATAGTCAGATGAAACTCATAGAAGCGCTGCACACCATTCCAAGGCTCATGCGGATTGCCATACATCACCCCGCTACTAGTGCCTGTAACCTCGCTACCAAAGGCGTAAGCATTACTACCACCTTCCAATACGTTAATAGTCGTCATATCGAATTTAGGAGCAGCTTCGGCTATGGGATCTATATCAGCGCTACGCATTCTAGAGCTACCCATGACCGTACCTGGCGTAGGCGGTTTAGCGGATATGATAGCGCCTACAAAGTTAGAGAGACCGCCACGCAAATTGGCTTTGCCATAGACACTTAATAAGTCGTCAACGGTGATTTCGCGTACCCATGCCGCATTGGCGCAAGCAGGATCAATATTAGCGACGCCTTTATCACGCAGATATCGACTAAAACCTGCGGCATAACCTGTGACTGCATCAATCGTTTCAGGGTCTTGAGCCGCTAAAAACTCAGCTTTTCTCTCAGTAGAGTTATACCAAGTATAGAAAACATCACGAGCAACGGCAGCATTTATTGCGTCTGGCGTACCATCGGTCAGATAAAGTGCACTTTGGCCCTTAGAGACGACCACTTCCCGAGCTAATGAGCAAAAGTTATCTTCGGCAAAGGCATAACCTACACCATAGCCTAACCCTTTGTAGTCTTTGGCTGTGATATGAGGAATACCAAATTCGGTACGTTGTATATCTGCTGAATAAGTTACTGGAATAGCAGTACTAGTCACTTTATCGTCATCATCGGAACAACTTGATAACCCTAACGAAACTGCTATCGTCAACAAAGTAAGCGTTGGCGTGCGCCAACTGTGAGCTTGAGTTTTCATAAGCTTTACCATCCATGGTTAAGTATTATTGCTCAAAATCGCTGTTGCTACTCTGAGCTATCAATAAAATCCTTTTTTATTGCTATACAAGCCCTATTGATAATATAACAATTTATGCCTGCTTAGCCAGCAGATTTATTGCCTGATTTGTTGTAAGATAAATGTACCGATAAAGTTTTAATATTTAATAATATCAACTGATTATCTAATGACTAGTTTAATAACCAAGGGCATTATTCTGCCGTATATATTGGCTCATTATCATCATAAGAGTAGGCCCTCTTTTATAAATAAATGAACGACATTTGCGCACTACTAACTAATGCTCTATTATCGATATATACTTCTATCAGGATACGCTTATGTCGTTTGCTCAGGTCTATACCCGATCGGTCGTTGGCTTGCATGCGCCGCAAGTGATTATAGAGGTACATCTATCACAAGGTTTGCCCGCATTAACGATTGTGGGCTTACCAGAGGCGGCTGTACGCGAAAGTAAAGATCGGGTGCGCTCGGCGATTCTGAATTCTGGTTTTCAATTTCCTAATCGTCGTTTGACGATCAATCTAGCGCCTGCTGACTTGCCCAAAGACGGTGCACGGCTTGATTTACCTATTGCTATCGGTATTTTGGCAGCGAGTGATCAGCTTGACGCACAGGTATTATCAGCATTTGAGTTTATTGGTGAGTTGGCACTTAACGGTGAGCTACGCCAAGTCACAGGTAGCTTAGCCGTCGCACGAGCGATAAAAGCTGAGGCGCTAGTGGCTAACAAGCTATTAGAAAAAAAATCGTCAGAAAAAAAGCAGGTGGGAATAAAGACATCTGTAAAAAAGTCATCTATCCACGAACAAGATCTGGTAGAGCCATTGCTACCGCCTGCGCAATCAAGGCAGCTAATAGTGCCCAGCGTCAATGGTGCAGAGGCGAGTCGGGTTGAGGGTATAACAGTATTAGCTGCACAGAATCTAAAGGCGGTTTGCAATCATCTGCAAGCGTTAGCTCATCCTAATGGTCATCTGAATACTGATAATCACCTGTTAGAGACGGTTGCTCCGAGTCCTACGCAGCAACATGCAGGCTATAAAGTTGATCTTGCCGATGTCAAAGGTCAACATCACGCTCGGCGCGCATTAGAGATAGCGGCAGCAGGCGGGCATTCGCTATTATTTACAGGGCCGCCTGGATCTGGCAAGACGCTAATGGCGTCGCGGCTACCGACGATATTGCCTGATCTAAGCGCGGAGGATGCTTTAGAGGTCGCCAGCACTTATTCGGTCGCCGATAGTGATTATGACTATGGTACGCGCCCCTTTCGTCAAGTTCATCATACGATATCAGCAGTAGCGCTAGTCGGTGGAGGCTCACGACCCAAACCTGGCGAGATAACGCTTGCCAATAAGGGGGTTTTATTCCTTGATGAATTGCCTGAGTTTGATCGTGCGGTGTTAGAGGTATTGCGTCAGCCATTAGAGGCCAAGCAGATCACTATTAGCCGTGCCAATTCACAAATGACCTTTCCTGCTAATTTTCAATTGGTTGCGGCGATGAATCCTTGCCCCTGTGGCTATGATGGCGATGCTTCAGGACGCTGTCGCTGTCGTCCTGAGCAAATCAGACGCTACCAAGACAAGTTATCAGGACCACTACTAGATCGAATTGATCTACATATTACGGTGCCAGCACTACCGATTGCCGATCTACAAAACGCAAAAGCAGGGGAGAGCTCAGAGCAAGTAAGGATGCGAGTCGCTGCTGCTCATAAGCGTCAGCTGGCAAGGCAGAACAAGGTCAATAATGAGCTTAGTCCAAGCGAGCTGGATGAACATGTTCAGTTAGGCAAGGGCGAACAACAGTTATTACAGCTCGCTCAGCAGCGTCTAAATCTGTCAGCGCGTGGCTATCATCGCGTGCTGCGAGTGGCGCGAACGATTGCTGATCTAGCAGATAGCCAAGGCATCACTAGCGCTCATGTATCAGAGGCACTGAGTTATCGCAGCAAGTAGATTGTTTGCGTTAAAACAACCCTGTGATATTACCTTTATCGTCAACATCAATGCGCTCTGCTGAAGGATGTTTGGGCAGACCTGGCATCTTCATAATAGCGCCACAAATAACTATGATAAATCCTGCGCCAGTGGAGATACTGATATCGCGTACATGAATATTAAAGTCAGTAGGACGCCCAAGCAGCTTGGCATTATCACTGAGTGAATATTGCGTTTTGGCAATACAGATAGGCATCTTGTCTAGGTTTAGCGCCTCTAAGTGCTTAATTTTTGATTGCGCAAGGCTGCTAATATCGATGTCATTTGCGCCATAAATCCGCTGAGCAATCGTACGAATTTTTTCCTCAACGCTATTATCGCTATTATAAGCCAAACGAAATTGGCTAGCTGATTCATTATTTTTATCTAATAAATCAAGCAACGAATGCGCCAATGCTTCGCCACCAGCGCCACCTTTCTCCCATACTTGCGTCAAGGCAACCTCAACGCCTTTTTGCAGGCAAGCTTTGCGCACTAGGGCAACCTCGGCATCAGTATCACTAATAAAGTGATTGATAGCTACCACGACTGGCATCCCATAAACATCGCGCATATTATCAATATGCTTAAACAGGTTTGGCAAGCCTTGCTCAAGTGCCGCTAAGTTCTCATCAGTCAGCGCATCTTTCGCAACACCACCATTGTATTTTAGCGCGCGAATGGTCGCTACTATAACCACAGCATCTGGCGTTAGCCCTGAAAGTCGACATTTTATATCGAAGAATTTTTGCGCACCCAGATCCGCACCAAATCCGGCCTCAGTCAAAGTATAATCGCTCAAGTGCATAGCCACCCGTGTCGCAATGACTGAATTACAGCCATGAGCAATATTAGCAAAAGGACCACCATGCACGATGGCAGGCGTACCTTCGATAGTCTGTACTAAATTTGGTTGTAGCGCGTCTTTAAGCAGGGCTGCCATCGCACCATGCGCTTTAAGATCTCTAGCATAAATAGGCTGCTTGTCATAATTATAAGCGACCAAAATATTACCTAAACGCTGTTTGAGATCAGCCAAATTAGCCGCCAAGCAAAAGATAGCCATTACCTCAGAGGCGACGGTAATATCAAAACCATCTTCGCGCATGACGCCATCGGTCTTTTTGCTGATACCACTGATAATGTTACGCAGCTGACGGTCATTCATATCTACCGCACGTCGCCATAGCACCTGTTTGGGGTCGATATCCAGCGCATTACCTTGATAGATATGATTATCGAGTAGCGCAGCTAAGAGATTGTTGGCGGCACCGATAGCATGGAAGTCGCCAGTAAAGTGCAGGTTGATATCTTCCATAGGTAACACTTGCGCATAGCCACCACCCGCAGCGCCACCTTTAATCCCAAATACAGGGCCAAGTGAAGGCTCACGCAGGGCGACCATGGTGACTTTTTTAGCATTAATCGCGTTAGTATGCTGCTGCTGATGAATACGATTTAGGGCATCGGCTAGACCAATAGTCACGGTAGTTTTACCTTCGCCCGCAGGTGTTGGATTGATCGCAGTGACTAGTATCAATTTGCTATTGATAGATTTTGCAGGTTTAGCGAATACATCGTTTGGATTTATCTTAGCTTTATAGTGCCCATAAGGCTGTAAATTATTAGCAGAGAGACCAATTTTTTCGGCAATAGTAGTAATAGATTGTAAAGTGGCGCTTTGAGCAATATCAATGTCGCTAAGGGTAGTCGTCATATAAAAAATTCCTACGAACAAATAGACGATAGATTTAACTTATTATCATTGGCAAATAGTTATCATTTTCTGGGTTTTAAACCCAGTCTACAACTTGATAGCTTATACTATTCAAAAAAGCCAGAGTAGGCGTAGGGTGCATTCTATGCACTATTGATTTAACTCAGCGGTGCATAAAATGCGCCCTACAAAAACCTAAAAGAAATAAACGCTATATATTGTATTTTTGGGTTTCGTATTAGTCTTTTAATAAGTATTTCATCAAATCAGCAAAGTTATCAAAAGCCTGATTAGGCTGACTATCGCGAATATCTTTGCCGTAGTTATAGCCATAAGATAAGGCTAAAGTATCGATGTTAGCGTTCTTGCCTGCTGAGATATCATTGATTGAATCGCCAATCATGTATGCTTGGGCAGGCTCAAAGTTTAGTGTCTTACAGACTTGCAATAAGGGCGCAGGGTCGGGCTTTTTAACGGACAAGCTATCACCGCCTAATACTTTGCTAAACAGCGCTGTCCAGCCAAAGTTTTCTAATATTTTGGGCACAAAACGTATTGGCTTATTAGTGACCAAAGCTAAAGTAAATCCTGCTTCTTTTAATTGACGCAATCCTGCATCGACATCAGGGTAAGCAAGGGTTTTACTATTAGTAATATTTTTATAGGCGTCAAAAAATATTTGCTCAGCGTGATCGGCTTCCTCTGTCGTTAATTCGCCCCCTAGAACTTCCGTCTTACCAACCAACGCTCTTTCTATCAATAACCTAGAACCATTACCGACCCACTCTTTTATCGTTGCCAGCGAATGAGTCGGCTTATCTAGTTGCTCAAGCATAGTATTGGTTGCATCTGCCAAATCAGGAACACTATCGATCAAAGTACCATCAAAATCAAAAATTAATAGCTGCTTATCATTCGTTGTTTCGCTCATTATTTTTCGCCTGTAAGTTAGGTCATTTAATATTAGTTTTTGGCTGTTATTACCTTAGCACAGCAGTTAGACCAGTCTACTTTATTCTACCTCTTTATAGCGCTCGCGGTGTTCCTTCTTCATGCGAAGATAGTCCTCATTCTCGCGGCAGTCGTCCCATTTTTGCTTAAAGATACGCGCCGATTCTGCTTTGATAGGATCTTCCTCTTGCCTAGGTAATTCATCGCGACCATGCGCGCCACTTTGACCTTTTTTATCATCAGGCACAGGCCCTTTGTATTTCTTGCCACCTTTATGGTTGGCGTAGCGCCGCGCGCGGGTAAAGCCCATCTGGATAAACTTACGCGCCATATCCGCTCCGACAAAATCATCGTCAGCCAAATAATCTAAAAACATCTGCCAAATAGTCTCACTACTTTCGGTCGCGAGATCAGGAGTCGCAAAGCGCCAATGCGGCAATATCTCTGACTTATAAGGCTCAACCAAGAGCACACCTTGCTCACCACGCCCAACTCGATACAGCTCAGGCTGCGCGCGCAGGTCTAAATTTTTATAATCTAAGTCGTAATCAAACTCTCGCATAGTCTCCTACCTTCAATATTAAGATAACTTCAGTATACTGAGCGTCCTTAGTTAAAAAACAGCACAAAAATGTTATCTAAGCGTGACAGTAATCCTTTACTATAGCGCCAAAGTAATCATCTATTTAACATACAGTTTAGTATAGTTAAAGAGCTAAAAACCAAGCAGAAAGGTCATACCTTTATGAGTAAATTCATTACTAATAAGTCATTTTTATTAAACGGCGTACAAGCTAAAGCAGTCGTGATATTAGGTCTAATAATAATGAGTATGATGAGTACAAGTCATGCGTATGGTGCTTGGTATGAGCGATTTATGGTTAAGGATGATACTTATCAAAACGAGACTTATAAAGTTAAAGAAGCGGATGGTGATGAGATATTTGTGATTGATAACTACATTTATGACGCGCGTAGCTTTTGTCAATTATCAGTAGGGGATCAAGTTTTTTTTGCTGAGGGTCGACATGGTGTTGACTATCGTGCAACGGTCTATAATTTAAATTCTCAGCAGCGTTGTGAGTTACTGTTACGTGATCCAGTTTCATAAAAATAAACCAATCAAAAATCAGTAAATATAACTCAAAACTTACCGACAAAAAAAGACCTCAAACACGAATGTCTGAGGTCTTTTTGGTCGCTTATTTAAAAGCTGAATGCAATTAACGAATGGTGGCTCGAGGCAGGTTCGAACTGCCGACACACGGATTTTCAATCCGTTGCTCTACCGACTGAGCTATCGAGCCGTCTTCGTTGAGGACGCTATTAAACTAAATATAGGCTCAGCTGTCAAGGTATTTTTGCTTTTTTATGCTAAATAAATTATTTTAAAGGCAAAATTATGATTTTAGCTGTAATAAGTCATATTCACTCATAATACGGTGGATATCCTCATCGACAGGGACAAACTGACGCACGCCTTTTTTGATCTCCGCATCGTAGACCATTTTGATAAATTTGGCATCGATAGCGCGGCCGCGATTTTGCTCATGAACCGTTAAATACTGCAAACGTCTAGCGTTAGTCTGCCCATCATCAAAACAGCCAACGGCGGCGATAGGCTTGTCATTGAACATACCGACATACAGCCATTGCCCACGCTTAAAACCTTGCTCGATAATAGCCAAAACTGATTCGCCACAGGGATGATTATCATCGCTGTCATAAAGGGACTGCAAGCGCTCAGCCAGCTCATTATCGTGTGTCGGCTTCTCCATCAGCGGCGTACTTAAGTCATTGATAGCAATTGCTTCTAAAGGCATAGCGGTTTCCTATAATGTCGAGCAGTGATGTAGTTAAAGATAATATAGGGTAAAAAGGAGCGATTAAAAATACTAAACACGCTATTTTAGCAGAATAGGGCAAATATGTGCGTGCTTTACGGTCATACCATAGCTGTTATGATGCTGTTTTGCTATGATAAGACCATCTTTTAATATCATCACTTTTGATAACAATTATTTTATAGAGAGTAGCTATGACTGCCAATTCTACTACAGCATTTAACGAACAAGATTTAAAACTTAATCAATACGGTCGTCCTGCCCGTATCGCTACTGTGACCCGCGATACTGCTGAGACTCAAGTGACTTGTACGGTCAACCTTGACGGTACAGGTCAGGGTACGGTCGATACTGGCGTGCCTTTTCTAGATCATATGATCGATCAAATCAAGCGTCACGGTCTGTTTGACTTAGATATTAAGTGCACCGGCGATACCTTTATTGATGATCACCACAGTGTTGAGGATACAGGTATTACGCTAGGCCAAGCATTTAACAAAGCGCTTGGCGATAAAAAGGGCATTCGTCGTTATGGGCACTTTTATGCGCCACTCGATGAAGCTTTAACTCGCGCTGTTGTCGATCTATCAGGGCGTCCAGGTTTACATATGGATATTCCGTTTACCCGCTCGCATGTGGGTCGCTTTGATGTGGATCTATTTAGCGAATTCTTCTACGGTTTTGTCAATCACTCGTGGATGACGGTGCATTTGGATAATCTCAAGGGTAAAAACAGCCATCATCAAATCGAGTCTACCTTTAAAGCCTTTGCCCGTGCGCTACGTATGGCTTGTGAGTATGATGAGCGCGCACTGAATACCTTGCCGTCGACCAAAGAGGCGTTTTGATGAGTAAAGCGACCAAAATAGCTCTCCTAGACTACGGTATGGGTAACTTGCACTCAGCTAGCAAAGCACTCTCAGCAGTTGGCGCGGAAGTATCGATTACTAATGATCCAAAGGTTGTCGCGGCGGCTGATAAGATTGTCTTCCCTGGTGTCGGTGCCATGCGCGATTGTATGATCGGCATGCACGATGCTGGTATTGATGAAGTCGTGCGCCATGCTGTATTTAATAAGCCGGTGATGGCGATCTGTGTCGGTATGCAAGCATTGTTTGAGCAGTCCGCTGAGAATGGTGGCACGGCATGTTTAGGCATCTTAGAGGGCAGCGTAAAAGCGTTTGATCCAACTTGGAAAGACGAGCAGGGCGCCACCATTAAAGTGCCGCACATGGGCTGGAATACTATTACCGATATGGATTTTAATCATCCATTATGGACTGGTATTGAAGATAACGCCCATTTTTACTTTGTGCACAGTTATTATTGCGCGCCTGCTGATAGCATTCAAGTCGCAGCTAGCTGCGATTATGGCCAGCCATTTTGCGCTAGCGTGATCAAAGACAATTTATTTGCTACTCAGTTCCATCCAGAAAAAAGCCATAAAGCAGGCTTGCAGCTACTAAAGAACTTTGTAGATTGGGATGTCTAGATAATATTGATGCACATATTTGAGTTTGAGGTGAGTTAGTATGTGTCTAACTCACCTTTTTATTTATAGTAATAGCTGTTATTTAGAGAGAAATAAGTGGATTTTGAAACCTTTAAACTAGGCGTAATAGCGGCTACGGGCCTCGATAAGGACGCTCTACATATTTATGTCGGTACCAGCGTCTATATATTAAGCCTACTGATACTACGTCCAATTATTAAAAGACAAGGTATAAGATCGTTTATTGCCTTAATCATAGTAACGTGCGTGGCTTTGGCAGGCGAGTATCTGGACAATCGTTATATCATTGCACCTAAAGGCTTCTCGGCGTTAGGCAGTGTAAACATAAAAGCCAGTATTCATGATCTGATTAATACTTGCCTATTGTCTTATGTGCTGTTTGCGCTGATGAATGGGACGAGAGTTTTTCAGCCTACTATCACGCCTAGTAAAATGCTAAAAAAACTACGTTAGAAGCACTCTATAATTTAGTAACTGTCATGGCTCTGCAACTACTTATAACTTAGCAACCTTTACTTTACAAAGCTTACGAAACATAAAATTTTTCATCTATTTATAGACTCCTTAGTTTGTTATCTTATTGTCAGACAATAGCCAAATTGATATATCTATCAGGTTTATCAATTCTAGCTATTTATGATGATAAATAATAAAAAAGGAAAATTCATGAACATTCAAAACATAATGGACAAAGCTAAAGATACTTTAGATAAAGCCAAAGACACTTTAGGTCTAGAGCCACAAGAAACCGAAGCAGGGATTTATATCCCCTCAAAGTCATCGCTTAAACTCGCTGCACCTAGCAAAACCAACTATGATAATACCGAGTACGACACGCCATATATGGGTAATAAAAAAATTCTAATGGTCTGTACCGAGCAGCAGTATATGACCATGGAGAACGGCAATAAATTTGATACGGGTAATCATCCCGTTGAGATGATGGTGCCTTTATTACATTTCAGAAAAGCAGGCTTCGAGGTGGATGTCTTTACCCCAACGGGTGACCCTGTCAAAGTTGAGCAGTGGGCGATGCCTGATCAAGACGAAGACGTCAAAGCTATCTATAACGAATATAAGTCAAAGCTTGAGAACCCAAATAGTATTGCAGGCTTTGTAGCAAACGATATGGCAGGTAGCGACGACTACGCGGCAATATTTATCCCAGGTGGTCATGGCGCGATGCTAGGTTTGCCTGAAGATAAAAACCTTGGTGAACTGCTACGTTGGGGTCATAAAAAGGATTTATTTACGCTAGCGATTTGTCATGGCCCCGCGGCTTTACTAGCTGCTAATCTTGATAGTCCTGATGGAACGGCTAAGTCTGAAAGCGATTTTATTTTTAAAGGTTATAAAATAGTGGCGTTCCCGACGGGTATGGATAAGCAAATGCCCAAGCTTGGCTATTTGCCGGGACTAATGCCATGGTACTTCGGTGAAAAGCTGGAAGATTTAGGCATGACTATTGATAATAAACTAGCCTCAGGACAGACGCATCAAGATAGAAAGCTCATCTCAGGCGATGGGCCATTAGCAGCTAATGAATTTGGTAAGCTTAGTGCTAATGAATTACTAAAAGCGCTCAATTAAGAGAGCTTAGTTAAACTATTGCTATACGCCTACAGCATAAAAAAACGGACTAATGAATAGTCCGTTTTTTTGTTTTTGATCTTAGTTTTTTTAAAGCTATTTATTTAGCCTCATCATACAACCCACGAACCACCTCACCGATCACAGTAATACCTTTTTTCAAAGTATCTTCATCAGCGGCGATGCTCATGCGAATACATTCATGCGCATGTTTATAGTTATCTACATCAACACCGGGGAAGAAGTATTTGCTGGGTACGATAAGCGTGCCTTTTTCTTTTAGAATCTCGTACAGCTCGACGGTAGTAATCGGTAAGTCTTTAAACCATAACCACAAGAATATCGCGCCTTCAGGCTTATGAATCACTAGCGGATATTCACCCAAGGCTTTTTTTAGCAGACGTACTGCAGTAGTGGCTTGCTGCTGATAAAAGGGCTTAATCGTGTCATCAGATAATTGCTTGATACGGTCATCATTCACGAGTGGCGTAGCAATCGCTGCGCCAAAACGTGTCGGCGCTAGATTGACCACCGCATTCATCGAACTAACCGCTGCGATAACTTCGGACGCTGCTACGATAATGCCTGTACGTACTCCTGGTAGGCCAATTTTAGACAGGCTAAAGCAAAGAATCGTATTGTTATCCCAATTTAGATGCGCGTCTGAATAAATGATATTAGGGAAGGGCATGCCATAAGCATTATCGATGATTAACGGCACGTCATAACGCTTGGCAATCTCAGCTAACCGCGCCATTTCATCATCAGTGAGTACGTTACCTGTTGGGTTGGTCGGGCGTGAACAACAAATCGCGCCAATACGACCCTCAATAAGCGCTGGCAAGCTCTCTAATGCGTCAAAGTCTACGCGATACTTAAAGAATCCTTCCTCGCCATCATGAGTGACTTCATCAATATGCGGCAATACTGATAAAAAATGCTGACCATCGACATGGACATCGCTATAACCAATATACTCAGGCGCGAGCGGCAACAAAATAGATTTATCAACAGACTCATTCTTTTCATTAACGAACGTCCCGCCAAATAAGTTAAACAAGTAGAAAAACGCATTCTGCGAACCATTGGTCAGGGCAATATTCTCTGCCGTCAAATTCCAATCATAATGACGATTAAAGAAGCCAACTAAAGCATCGATAAAAGCTGCATCGCCTTGCGGATTGGAATAATTCGCCATGCTATTAATAGAGGTAGTATTCACTTCGCCTGTATCATTATCGTTGCCAAGCGCTCTATAGGTTGCCAAAAATAGCTCGTTTACTGCTTCAATCTTGGCAGGATTACCGCCGCCTAGCATGTTGATGGGCTGATCGCTTTTTAGCGCGTCACCTAAATCATCCATTAATTGCGAGATACCAGTTGGCTGAGTAAATTTCTGACCGAACTTTGAGAATTTCATAGCGTTACCGTGAGGTTATAAGAGGTTATTTGTTTGATAAAGTGGCGCTATTATAGCAAAGGTTTACACAGCTTTTATGACGTATAGAATATATTGAGTTGACAGTCAGACTGCCTATCAACAACATGCACAGTTACGCTTAGTTTTCGATGTTTGACCGATACCAGGATTAAAGGTATTGGTTGGGTCTAGGCTTTTATAAAAGTTTTGCAAATCAGGTTCCGCCTCATACAAGTGCCCGACATTATGCTCGGCAGGATATTTTGCCCCGCGCTCGCTCAAGCGCTTTAACATCATCTCTTTAACATGCTTGGCATCGCTGCCTTTTTTTAAGATATAGTCTTGGTGAAACACATAACAAAAGAAATGCCCATAATAGAGCTTCTTTTCTAAATGCTGTGCTATGTCATCAGGCAACACCTCAAACCATTCAAGCTCGTTACGGGGTATGGCAATATCAAGGGCTAGCATCTCGCCAACCTCTCTTTCATACATCACTTCATACCTAATCGCAGCGCCTGCTGCGGCAAAACGGTTGAGAAGAGCACTTTCTGACTCTGCTTTATCACATTCAAAATAAGCACCTGTTTCTGAGCGTTCAAAAAACGAGCGTAAAAAATCTTGCGCCTCCTTTATTCCCTCATCACTCATTTTTATGATCAGATGATGCTCGTACTCATCACGATACTCTGTCATGCGCTTGGGCAAATGCTTTGGAAATAGATTACCTATCATCTGCATCACTTTATCGGTGAAGTGTTTGGGCATCCAAGACCATTTATTCAATCTAGCATCAATAGCGCCTTTGATAGAAAATAGTCTCGGTAAGGCGTTAGTTCCTAAATGCTTAATACTCAAAAAAGTATCTTTACCATATTTGGCAGAGATATCGAATATATCACGGTGCATATATTCGCCTACTTCAGGAATATGGTTAAAGCTTGATAATATCTGTCGTCGCAGCTGTGCCAGCTCGTGCGTACTATTGCTGCCTATATAAAAGGTCTGCTCTTTTACCGCGATGGGATAAGTGTCAAGGCGTACGGCAAATACGGCAAGCTTGCCAGCGCAGCCACTGGCTTCATACAGTCTGCGCTTGTCTGCATTAAAACGGCTCGGCGTACTGGCATCAATATCGGTCACACGAGCGATATATTCTTTATCGGATGCCAGCCTACCACTGTCAGGTAAGCCACTTTTAGCAAAATTACCTGTTTGTAGGTTAGTGAGTATCTCTTCAGGGGAGTCACCTAGCTCGACGTCTAAATGATTGACTAGTACGAGCTGACCGTGTTCATTTATTTGGGCAAATAATGCAAGCTCAGTATAAGCAGGGCCTCTTTTTACCAGAGCGCCTCCTGAATTATTGGAGATGCCACCGATAATAGAGGCGCCCAATGTCGATGAGCCAATGACGGAATGCGGCGCTCTATTAACAGTATTGAGCTGACTTTGCAGATGGTGCAATGTCGTTCCAGGCAAGCCAATCACTTGCTGGTTATCGTTAATCAAATACAGATGGTTTATGGCAAGGGTATTAATCACGACAACAGGTCTATCGTAGTCGTTACCGCTTGGCGTCGAGCCTTCGGTCAATCCCGTTTTTGCCGCTTGCATGATAATAATGCAATCGCCTTACACACATATCTCTAAGCTACGCCAAATCTCCAATAAGGTTTGTGGGAATACCACCGCCAAAGCACTGCCACCGCCAGAGCGCCAGCCCATTCTATAGTGCTCGTTTTTCTCAGGATCTGCCTGCACGTTACTAGCACCCAGTACGTCGGTTAGTTTATCTAACACGTGATCGGTGCTGAGGTTATCTTGAGAGACTATACTTGATAAAGAAATGGGATTTTCCTTGTGTAGCGATTGCTGGTCAGTCATAGGGGTAACGCCTTTAAAAGCCAAAAGTTGCTTTGCAATTATTGCTACTAACGCTAGTATCTTACAAATAAATCTAGGTTAATAAGGTAGCTTTATTATAGCAAAGGACAGGTCTATTACGTGAGCAGACCGCATGGCTGATAATAAGTTATATTTCTATATATATGTAGATTAAAAACGCCCTCTAAATGAATAGAGGGCATTTTGGTTTTAGGTGCTTGGGATTTTGGAGCTGATCTCGCCATCCGCTACTATCTTATATGTCCACTGGCGCGGTGACTAAAGGCTGATAGTGTTCCTGTTGCCTCGATAACCCTCTCAGCCAAGTCCCCGCAAGCCAGTGATCACATAAGTATATCCGCTACTGTCGAGGCTAAACCGCTCTACGAGGCGAGTATCACTAGTTAAGCAAAGTTTGGTTGAGATCTGAAAAATATAATAAAACCTAAGAATGTACTGTATAATTAAATAAACAAAAATCGAAATTTTACATTCTTATATAGTTTTAAAAGGGAAAGGTTGTTTATGTTTGATTGCTCTAAAGAGTTCCAAAAGTTTTACAAGGATTATGTAAAACTGTCTGAACAAGAAAAAAACGTTTTAAGAGACAAAAGAGATAAAAATATAAAGAGATTGATAAAAGGTTTAGAAAAATATAATAACGATAAAAATACTAGTTATAAGGTTGCGGAATCTAGAACACAAGGATCTATGGCGATGCATACTATAGTCCAGAATGATAAGAAAGATTATGATATAGATGTAGCAATAGTTTTTGAGTCAGAACACTTAGGCGAATTAGGTGCACAAGCTGCTAGAAATATTATAGCTAATGCACTAAAACGAGAAATGTCTCAGTTTTCAGAAGAGCCCGAAGTAAAGACTGGATGTGTTAGGGTGCGTTATACAACTGGCTATCATATTGACTTTGCAATATTTAAGAGGTCAAAACATTTTGAGTGGCAAGAAGAGTACAGTTATGAATATGCTGGAGATACATGGTCTGTTAGAGATATTAAGGCTTTAGACGATTGGTTTATAGATGAAATAAAAGCGAAAACTGATAATTTACGAAAAGTAGTAAGATTATCTAAGATGTTTTGTAAGTCGAGAGATACCTGGGGTTCTCTGCCGAGTGGTTTGATTCAAACTATTTTATGCTCCGAAAATTTTGACTCCATTCATTCTCGTATAGATGAAAATTTTTATCATACCTTAAAGTCTATTCGGAATAGGCTAGAATGGAATTTACAAGTCAATGCACCAAATAATATCGATAATTCTAGATTGATAACAACTAGGCAGGTTGATCTTGAGAACATGCGTAGATGGAAAGATAAACTGTCTACGCAATTAGAAAAGCTAGATATACTATTTGAAAGTGATTGCACATATCAAGATGCTATATCTGCTTGGGGAGAATTTTTTAATCATGATTACTGGTCTGGATTAGGTAAATCAACAGTTAAAATAACTGAATCTTTAGAGTCAAGGAGCTATAAAGACACTGAGGAATTTATAGGCGAGCTTTATCTAGTGTTGGAGAGATATAGTGTAGATATTGATTGTCAGATATCGGGAAATGGATTTAGAGACATGTCTGTTTTTGAATATCTGACAAGATATGCTCCAACGTTCGAAAGGTTTGTTCCATTTAATTGTAAAGTCAAATGCAAAGTAGGTAATACCGATTGTCCTTCCTATGACAAAGTCCTTTGGAAAGTAAGAAACGTTGGAGAAATTGCAGAGAGAAAGAACTGTATTCGTGGTCAAATTCAAGAAAGAACAAATGAAATAATTGAGCCAACTTCGTTTAAAGGTAGACATTATATTGAGTGTTATCTGATAAAGGGTAGGGTATGCGTTGCAATTGGACGTGTTGATGTTCCAATTGGTCAAGAATAGGAGTTTTCTTTGAGAGAAATTAAGAAGTTATTATTCCCATTAGCCATAATGATTTCAATTCTATTGATTATAGTTTATCTAGAAGGGTATGAACAAAATGTACTTGTCGGAATGCTTACATTCCTTGGAGGTCTATACCTTAAGGATAATGGAAATAAATTTTATTCACAATTAAAGGTTTTGTTAGGACAACAAGGTTGGAAGCGTTCACAAAAAGAATTAGAAATAGCTGGTAAGTTACAAGAGGATACGTTAGTTAGAATTTCATTCGCTTATCTATTTAGAATCAAAATAGGTGATAAGTATTTCTTAGTTCCCAATTCAAGAACAGGCAAGTATCAGCCTGTTGGCGGAGCATATAAATTCGGAGCAAATGAAGCTAAGTACTTAGTTGCTAAGTTTTCAGTCAAAGATGATAACCGTATCAAAGTTGATGAAACTACAGAGTCGGATTATAGATTGTTAGTTAAGAATAAAAATTTGAGAGATTTTGTAAAGAGGTTTGATAATACTGTAGATAGAGAAAATATAGATGATTTATCTAGAGAATTTATAGAAGAGATTTTCAATACTAATATCTTAAAAAGAGATATGTTTAGCGACTTTGCTTATAGTTATTGCGGAAGGCACATATCAAATATTGAGAAAACAGCTTTTGGTCTGTATGAGTTGTTACTAGCTGATATTATTGAAGTAGATTTAACAAATAATCAGAAGAAATTATTTAAGGCACTTGAGGATATTGATTCTAAGTGGTATAGATTCGCAACATCTGAAGAAATAAATAATCTAGGTATGGATTATGATAACCAAAATTTGACAGATGTCATTGCTAATCATACATATAAAGTGCTGAGCGAAAATAATGATCAACTATTTAAAAAAATAAGATATAAATATAAGAGCAAATATAAGGCGCCGATAACTGTTTTATTATAGAATTTCATCGAGCTGAGATAAAACGATATTATTATTTTAAAATCATTTTCTGTCTAAGCTAATAGAAAGTATCTAACAAGTAAGTTTTGATAAATTACTGAGTTGCAGTTTAAGTGTTAGTTCCGATAGGAAGCGCGTTTTAGCCGTGATTGTCGCGGATATACTTGGCACAGCACAGGGTTGCAGATGCTTAGTTAGAGACGCTATCGCTGAGTCAGGAACGCATCTAACCTTAGCGACTCCTCCTGTGCCAACCAAGGTAGAAGCAAAAGCAGGATTAGCTACAAGCGTTAAATCATCGCCCGAACCCTAGCCATAATCCCACGCCCAATCACCAATCTCACATAGATAATAGCAATACCAAGCAGCAGAGCGACTAGCGCTGTACCACCAATGCCTAAATTCACCCACGGTACGCTATAGCGTAGATTGAACCATTGCGTGATTGCAAGCCACGCCCCGACACTAGCGATAGTCACCGCAAACAATGAAGCGCTGATACCGAGTACCCCAATCTCTAGCATATTGAGCTTATACAGATCTGACTTTTGCATGCCGAGTAGACGGAATGATGCACTCTCCTTCATCCGATCTTGTGACGTTGAGAGTAGCGAGCTGATCAGCACCATAATGCCCGTGAGTAGCGCTAGCAAAGTAAAGATATAGACTAAGCGACTCATCTGTGCGACGAGTCCTTGGACTTGCTCAGCGATAATCGTACCATCGATACTCGTCACCGCTGGGAACTCACGTACGAGATCGCTTTGTAGATCAGGAATAGCCTCTGGTGATACGTGCGCGGTGGCGAATTGAATTTGCGGCGCAGCAGATAGCACAGACGGCTCAAATAAGAAGTAGAAGAAAGGACTAGGACCACGCTCAAAACGTGAGCGAATACTAGTAATCTGTCCTGTTAGCTCAATGCCTTGAATATTAAAGCTGATCTGATCGCCCATACCGACGTTCAGCATATCGGCGGCAGTATCTAAGATAGATAACGGCTGTACTTGGGTAAGGGTAGAGGCATTCGCATCCTGTTCAGCTTGTTGATTATCAATAGGCGTGTATAAGGTATCGTCAGTGAGTGCCTCGGTAATATACTCGGTGTCCATGACCGTATCGGCATAGCTCAGATTGAATACTCGAGTAGGGTCATCATCATTCTCGTTTGCTTCGATATCTTGTGTCGCCACCCCGTTGGCAGTGACGACTCGCGCGCGTATAACAGGATAATAAGTGACAGGTACCTTGAGGATATCATCGATAGCGTCGTGCTGTTCGGTCTGTACATCTAATAAGAATAGATTGGGTGCATCCTCTGGATAGGCATTAATAAACTGCTCATTAATACTGTGATTAATAGTGGTGATAAGAGTCAACACTGCTACTGACAGCGCCAAGGTCACAAAAAACAAAGCTGACTGATTGCCCTTACGAGCTAGATTATGAATAGCAATCCGCTGCATCCAACTGATTTTGCCAAGGTTACTCAAACGGGCTAGCAACCCTAACCAGCCACGAGCCAATGCCCAAAATACAGCAATAAATACGATCAAACCGATGAGTATTTGCGCGCCAAATGTAAAGGAATTGACTTCATAAGCGAGGAAGGCATAGAGTCCAATCAACAGTAGGCCATAACGTAGCAGTGGTGCTCTTTGCTGCCATGTCAAACGTTTGGTAGCTTGATTACCACCTTGGTTGAGCAGCGCCGCAGGCTTGGTATCATCGAGCGCTTGTAGACCACGCTGAGTAATCAAGAGGGTTAGTACTAGAGCGATGACGATAGTCTTAATAATACTAATAGGGTTAATGGCTAAGCCTAGATTGGCAGGTAAGATAGCCGTTAGATAAGGCTGACCGATTTTTAGTAACACCAGACTGAGCGCGACTGCTGCAATACAAGCGATCACCGCCATTAGCAATAGTAGCCAATAGTAGCTGCGCTTAATAGAGCTATTGGTCTCACCCAGTGCCATACGTATCGCGTCATTAGACTGCTGCTTAGTCACAAAAGCGGTAATCACCCCATACATAGCCACTGCCGATAACAGCAGTACGGCGATGACCAGCAGTTTGAGGAACATTAATACATTATCAGAGATGCGTGAGACCGAAGTTTCCTCAGTTTCAGGATCAGATAGCTCAATATCGGGGTAGTTGACGAGTATATTGGTTAACTGCTCACGTTGAGCGGCTATTAACTCAGGCTCACCCGCCAGCTCAATTTGATAGCTGACGCGACTGCGCTGACCCATTAGGTTAGTCGCTTCTAACGCTTCCTGCGTCATCATGACACGACCACCAAAACCAAAGGCAGTCAGCGGACGATCTGGCTCGCGAATCAGCTCGTCACTGATAGTGAATTGTCCTTCACCGATAGCGATAGTGTCACCAATATTGACATTTAGACTTCTGAGCACTTCAGGCGCGACGACGACCTTGTTGGCATCAAGTTGTTCCCACAAGGGCTTGCCAGAAGCCAGCTCAACCTCGCCATATAGTGGATAAGCCGAGGTCACGCCTTTGATCCGTGCCAATAAGGTTTGCTCGCCAGCCACTAGCATGGCATTGAACTTATAATCGTAAACGGTTTGGTCTTCAGGTAAAGTCTGGACTTGCGTGAGCACCTCTTCAGGCCACGCTTGATTGCTCTCTAATATCAGATCGCCACCGACCAGTGCTAGCTGATTGTCATTGACATAGGTATTCACCGACTGCTGCACAGAATCCAAAGTCAGATAAGTGGCCAGTGATAGCATCAGCGTAATCAGAAATAGCAACGGATAAATCCAGCGTCGCCACCAGCTGCGGGAGAGCGCTTGTGCGCCTAAGGTTCGGCCAGTAAAAAAACCGCCAGTATTGGCGGTAGCAGCTTCATCATTACTCATATTGTCTGTAGTACTATCATTATTCATAAGGTTAGAGCTATTGAGTTGATTATCTGTAGAGCGCCTATCCATGAGCCAATTGCTCTTTAAAGCGATTATTATCGATAGAGTGGTCAATCATCCCATCATGCATAGTAATCACTCGATCGGCGGTTGCTGCCAGTGCGGGATCATGGGTCACAACTACTAACGCCGAGCCTGTACGCTTACGCAAATCTAATAATAGATCCATAACTTGATCAGCGTTTTGCTCATCTAGGTTGCCCGTTGGCTCATCAGCAAAAACAATCTTTGGACGAGATACTAGTGCGCGCGCTACGGCAGTACGCTGCTGCTCACCGCCTGACAATTGACTCGGCAGGCTATTACGCCTGTGACTGAGATCTACCGCAGCGATCAACTCATCGACTCGTGCAGCATCGGGACGTCGGGCAATATCGAGTGGAAAGGCGATATTCTCAGCGACGGTCAGCGTTGGCAATAGATGAAAGGATTGAAACACAAAGCCCATATCACGTTGACGAATCACGGCTAGTGCATCTTCATCCATCTGACTGAGCATTTGATTAGCTAGCTCAACCGAGCCATTATCAGGATAATCCAATGCTGCTAATAGCCCGAGCAGCGTCGATTTGCCCGAGCCTGATTTGCCCATGATCACCACAAACTCGCCAGCATCGACATGGATACTGACGTCTTTGATAATCGCCAGCTTCTGCTCACCGACGGTCACGGTTTTGTTGAGTTGCGTGGCACGAAGTAGTGCATTGTCTTGGCTAGCTGAGATATTAGAATTTGTTGAGATATTAGAAGTCATTGGACATTCTCAGTTGCTGACGTAGCTACAGAAGCCTGCGAATTTGCTTGAGTCGATAGTAGCATTTGCTCAAGCTCCGGTTTTAGCACAGGTAGAATATTATCATTAACGATAATGGTATAGCCCTCGCGAGTCGGATGAATAGCATCCGCTTGATTGAGATTAGCATCACCACCGACACCCTTTAAGAAAAAAGGAATAAGAGGTACGTTCATATCTTCGGCAACCCGAGGATAAATAGCGCTAAATGACTTAACGTAATCATTACCTAAATTGTCATAGATTTGCATACCACCTAAGATGACCTCGCTGCCATTATCTTGCAGCTTTTTAACCGCAGTACGAATATTCGCCTCAATCGTTGCGATATCTAGACCGCGAATAGCGTCATTTGCACCGATAGTCAAAATAGTAATATCAGGCTTAGTCTGCAATACCCAATCTATGCGATTAACCAAGCCTGTGCTAGTCTCACCGCTCAGTCCTGAGTTCACCACTTCAATATTTTTATAGCCCATGTTTTGTAGGCTGGCTTGTAATTGCGCAGGGTAATTGTCATCGTTTGCCACGCCTAAGCCTTCGGTCAAGGAGTCGCCTAAGGCTAAGACTGTTACAGGAGCCAGCATGCCTTGTTCCGTTAAGCCACTGGCATTAACATCAGCGTTATCAGAATCATTGCTTTGTGCAACAGGAGCCGTTACCGTTGCAGGCTCAGAGGTTTGAGTCTCAGTTGTAGGATCGGCAACGACATCAGTTTCAGGCGTTTTTTGGCAGCCACTAAGCGCGACTACTGAGGACAATACAGCGACCGTTAAATAGGATAAGGGTCGCCATACTAGAGATTTTTTTTTGTTGGATTGAACTGAATTACAAGAGCGGTTTATCATAACTATCTTATCCTATGAGCAATATTACTAGTGTAGCAAACCAAGCTACTTAGCAATATTGCGCAACCGTTAAGATTATCATTTTAGTTTAAATCTTTTTACCATCGACCATCACTGGACGACTAACTAGCCAAGCAATGCCTACGTTCATAATCATCAAAATAAGCGTTATAAATAGTGGTAAATCCCAGCTATCGGTGATCTTATGTAACCAGCCAGTGCCTAGTGGACCAAAGAACGCAATAATATAGCCGACGAACTGTGCCATGCCAGATAGCTCACTCGCTTGATTAGTGGTATAAGTGCGTAAGGAAAACAGCATGATACTTAAGGTAAAGATAGCGGCGCAGCCTAAGCCCATAAGTGCTGACCAAACCCAAGCCAAATCTACTGACAAATAGCTGAGACCTAAAATACCGATGACGTTAAGAGTAGCGGCAGATACCGCTAGCGCCTGAATAGGACGACCGCGATTAATGAGCCACGTTATAATTAAAATAGCCAATGGTGCCATAAACTGAAATACCGCACTCATTTGCCCCCCTTGCACAGCGTCCATACCTTTACTGACTAAGATCGACGGTAAAAAGCTAGCAACCGTGTAGTACAGCAAGGATTGAACACCCAAGAATATGCCGATTTGCCACGCAAAGCTGGTGCGCCAGACAGAAACGTTGGATGATCCTTCAACGGCGGCAGGAATCACTTGATCACGTGATGAACCAAGACGTATGCGCAAAAATATCCAAATGACAATGGTAAATAGTCCTAATATCGACCAGCCACCTAGCGCCCATTGCCAGCCGACCCATTCCGATAATGGCAATACCACGCCCGCAATAATACCGGCAGCGACTGTCATGGTCAGACTGAACAGGCCCGTCACTAACGGAATATTTTTTGGCGTACGCTGCTTAATCACAGGCGCAGCTAAGGTATTGGCAAAGCCAATCGCTAGAGTCAATAGCACCGTACCACTCAAAAACCCAATCCACGTCGGCACAACGGCTCGCAGCACCATACCAAAGGTCAGCATGATAATCATAACGATCAAGGTATTTTCGATACCAAAACGCTTCCCAATGCTTGGTGAGATCAGAGCCCCAAGTGCAAAGGTCAGCATAGGCACTGCACCGAGCCAACCGATTTGGATTTCTGAGATATTTAGCGCCTCTTGCACTACTGGGGCAATGGAGCCCAGCGCCACAATGGGCGCACGCATGTTGGCACCGAGCAGCATCATAGCGCAGAGGACTAGCCAAAAGGTGAATTTTGAAGAAGGCGGATTTATCATTTTACGCTTAGTTGGCGCAGGATTAGAGTGTAAATTAGCAGGGTTAGACATAGCAGCACTGTATAGTAAGAAAAAGGACACGTTATTGGGTAATTGCTAACAAAAGAGCACTTTTTAAAATAACACCAAAAAAATTCCACCATAATGGTGGTGAATACAGCAGATAAGCAAAAAAAACTTACAGAAAGCAAGTGATATGGACGAGCAATTCTATTAACTATAAATAGAGTTACTAATAATTTTTGGACTTTAAGATGACATAGCTTGATATAAAAATAACGCTAAACCTCTTTTATAAGGGCTAGCGCTATTATAGGAGCATATTAGAGACGGTACTACCAGCGTATGGTAACTAATCGTTTATAGTGCAGATTTACCCAATTGAGCGGCTTTAAGTGCGCTTGTAGATTGCTCAGTAATATTAGCATCACATTTATTGGGATCATCGCCACAATAATCACATTTTTCATTGCCCATGAGTTTAGCGACGCCGCCGCAAGAGCCTTTAAGCGGTTCTTTTTTGTACATATAACCGATGCCCATAAACACAAAGAACAACACGAACACAGTAAAAGTAATGGCAAGCATAGGAAGCAATTGGCTAAGCATAAGAGTGACCTCTAGTTATAATCTTAATCTTTATTTATAATAATGATATAACGCTAGTATAGCAAAATTTCAAGCGCTTCGTTTATTATCAATAGTTTATCGGCTATCTATAGATGACGATTAGTGATTCTAAATTCAGCTCTTTTTATCTGCACGCAGATTTTGCATAGCTGGCGTTTCTACTATTTGCCAGTCCTCAAGACTATCGGCAGCATCACCTGCCTCAACACTGTCCGCTAATATCACAAACAATGCAGCTATGTTTTTCTCTTTAGCGATACTTAAAGCTTTCTTGTATGGCATAGCGGTCAACGCTGTGGCCCAAGCATCGGCTAGAGCTACTGAATCCGCTGCCACAGTGACCGATGGTGCACCGCCTACTATCGGATCTCCCGTAGTCGGATCTATAGTATGGCTATAACGTTTATTATCAAAAATAACAGAATTACGATAGTTGCCCGAAGTTGCTAAATGCATTTTATTGCCCATGTTCGTGGGCTGACGGATAGCAGCAATCGTCTGACGCTCGCTAACGGTACTGCCTTCGATAGGCGCGTCAAGGGCTATTTGCCAAGGCTGCTGTTGCGCGCTGACGCCAGAGGTCGCCACTTCGCCACCGATCTCCACCATATAATTACGAATCTGATAGTCATCACGCAGTACATCAGCGATGACATCGACGCCATAGCCTTTGGCGACTGCCGAGAAGTCCAAGCCAACACCGTCTTGGGTTTTGTAGATACTATCATCACGATGCAGTACGCTTTCAAAATTGACTAGCGCCTTGGCCTCAGCAATTTCTAGTGCGGATGGTGGACTTTGCAAGCGCTCAACCGTCATCGTACTACCAAAACCCCAAGTCTCAACAAGAGGCATCACCGTCGGGTCAAAGGCTCCGTTTGACTGCTCATAGACCTGTCTAGATACTGCTAGCACTTGATTAAAATCAGCGTCAATAACTATCGGTGTGTCTTTTGCTAAACGATTAAATTTTGAGATGGTGGAGTCATCTTGATAAGTCGACATACTATCGTTGATCTGCTGCAGTCGCTTATCGATAGCGGCTTGAATATCAGCCTCGTTAGCGTCACTAGCATGGTCAGGTAGCTTATAAGTAATATGATAGCTTGTGCCCATTGTCTCGCCACTAAGATAATTATACTCTGGTGGCTGCTGGCAGGCAGTTAGGCTGATAACTGCGACAGTACTGATAGCAGCTAGTAAGGGTTTATAAGTGCTGGTTTTAGTAGGTGTTAGTAACGATAAATTTATCATAAGGAGTATTGATATAGAGTAGGGGTGAATGTGATGGGTACATTTTACACCCCTTCGACTCAAATATCTTGAACAATAACTATTGAGCAAATGGCTTATGCTTTTATGTATTGTCCAAATTTAATTTAATTGTTAATAAGCTACTTGACCTTACTTGCACGAATCATTTTATATAATCTAGACGGTGAGATTCGATTGACTTTAGTGGCAAAGTTTTCTAGTCGACCACCAACGACGATATATTCATCCCCTCTGCTTAGCGCTCTAACCACTTGCTTGGCAAAATCGCTGGCTTTTAGACCTTTCTCAGTAGCTTCATCCATGGTTCCTTGGACGCTGCCATCCCCCGTTAAAGCATTCAAAGAGACATTAGTCTGGATAAAACCTGGAAAGATAGTTGCGACTTCTATTCCCTGATCAAACAATTCAGCACGTAAACTATTGGCCCACAGATGAATAGCGGCTTTGGCAGCACTATAAGCCCCGCGATATTGCGTTCCTACAAGGCCTGCTACGCTTGATATCATAATCACTTTGCCACCATCTTGAGCGAGCATATCGGGCAATACCAATCGTGTTAGACGGGTTTGCGCAAAATAGTCTATCTCCATGATCTTACGTTCAACGTCCTCATTAGTTTCCATAATAAGAGAGCGCTGACTAATACCTGCATTATTGATTAGCCAATTGATTTGTACGTTTTGTGACTTTAACTGCTCATAAGTGTTGTTAACTTGCTCGGCATCGCAAATATCAAAAGCTGCGATAATGTGCTTATCTGAGTTTTTACAGCAGTTTTTGACTAGTGCTAACTTTTTTTCATTACGACCACTCAAGATAATTCGTGCGCCTTGCTTGGCAAATTCAAGTGCCATCGCCTCACCAATACCACTTGAAGCGCCCGTTATCCAAATTGTCAATTCTTCGTAATCTGTTTTCATAGCTATTCTTTTTATAGGATGAATGAACTAGTACTATAGCAAAGCTTAGGCAAGTTACTATTCAATTTTGTAGACTGTGCCGTTGTAAACAGCCATAAAAAAAGAGCCTCAATTGAGACTCTTATTTAAATATTATTCGTTCACTTATTAGAGTTAACCACCAAAGTCATCAAGCGCGATGTTTTCATCTTCGACGCCCATGCTATGCAGCATATCGATGACCGCAGCATTCATCATCGGTGGCCCACACATATAATATTCACAGTCTTCTGGATTTGGATGACCTTTTAGATACTCTTCCAATAAGACGTTATGAATAAAGCCGGTATAACCTGTCCAATTATCCTCTGGTAGGGGATCGGACAGCGCAACATGCCATTCAAAGTTATCAAATTGCTCTTCTAGTTGATCATAATCTTCAACATAGAACATCTCACGAATTGAGCGCGCACCATACCAAAAGCTAATCTTACGATCAGTATTCAAGCGTTTGAGCTGATCAAAGATATGCGAGCGCATTGGCGCCATACCTGCACCACCACCAACGAATATCATCTCAGCTTCAGTATCTTTGGCAAAGAACTCACCATAAGGGCCTGATACGGTAACTTTATCGCCTGGTTTTAAGCTAAACGTCCAAGAAGACATCTTACCTGGCGGAATATTAGCAGGACCACGAGGTGGCGGACTTGCAATACGAATGTTGAACTTGATTAAGCCTTTTTCTTCAGGGTAGTTGGCCATTGAATAAGCACGGATAACGGGCTCATCAACTTTTGATACATAATCAAAAATACCAAACTTATCCCAATCTTCACGATATTCTTCAGCGATATCAAAGTCTTTGTAATGCACTTCATGAGGTGGCGCCTCAAGCTGCACATAACCACCAGCACGGAAGTTGACTTCCTCGCCTTCTGGGATTTTAAGTACTAACTCTTTAATAAAGGTCGCAACGTTATCATTTGAGATAACCTCGCATTCCCATTTTTGTACATCAAAGAATTCAGGATCAATCTCAATTTCCATATCTTGCTTAACAGCAACCTGACAAGCCAGACGCATATGGTTACGGATTTCACCTTGGGTAAAATAACCTTCTTCGGTAGGTAGAATAGAACCACCACCTTCGATGACTCGGCAACGACACTGCGCACAAGTACCACCACCACCACAAGCTGAAGATAAAAATATACCTTCAGCTGCAAGGGTTTGTAATAGTTTGCCACCTGCAGGGGTTACTACGTCATTATCAGGATTTTCATTAATATGGATAGTAACGTCGCCTGAGCTGACTAATCTAGAGCGCGCTGCTAAAATAATAGCAACAAGGCTCATGATAATCACAGTGAACATAGCGACGCCACCAATCGCCGTAGCATAATCCATGGTAAGTGTCCTTAATTTATGGGGTAGGGGAGCAAATATAAATCAATTTATGATTTGCAACCTTACCGAATAAATGAATTAATTATCTCAAATAGCTAATAAGGGTTATCGTTTAGATGGACATACCACCGAACGACATAAAGCCTAATGACATAAGCCCTACGGTAAGAAACGTAATCCCTAAGCCTTGTAGAGGTGCTGGAATATCTGAGTACTTAAGCTTTTCGCGGATACCAGCCAATACAGTGATTGCTAGCGCCCAACCAAAACCTGCACCGATACCATAGACCATAGATTCGCCAAAGTTATAGTCACGCTCAACCATAAATAGTACGCCACCTAAGATCGCACAGTTAACTGTAATCAAGGGTAAGAATACACCAAGCGCGTTATACAAGGCAGGCACGAACTTGTCTAAGAACATCTCTAGAATCTGTACCGTTGCCGCGATTAGACCGATGTAGCTCAGCAAGCCTAAGAAGCTTAAGTCAATCCCTGGGAAACCTGCCCAAGCCAGTGCTCCATCTTTTAGGATGAACTGAAAGAGTAGGTTATTTAGTGGTACGGTAATAGCCATAACCACGATGACGGCAACCCCAAGACCGATAGCCGTTGAGACCTTTTTTGATACCGCCAAAAAGGTACACATGCCTAAAAAATAGGCCAAGGCCATATTTTCAATAAAGACTGAGGTTATAAATAAGCTAATATAATGTCCCATTAGTGTCCGCCTCCGTGCGCCATGCCTTTAGACTGAGGCTTCATAACGAAGTCAGCTTCTTCGATCTGTTCTGGTTTCCAGATACGTATGATGACAATAAACATAGTGATAATAAAGAACGCTGAAGGCGGTAATAGCATCAGACCATTAGGTACGTACCAGCCACCATCAGTAGCAGGCTGTAATAGCGTGAAGCCAAACCAACTGCCAGCGCCAAATATCTCACGGATACTAGCGACAAACAGTAGTACCGCAGAGTAGCCAAGACCGTTACCGATGCCATCTAAAAAGCTGGGAATAGGTGGGTTACTCATCGCATATGCTTCGGCGCGACCCATAACAATACAGTTAGTAATAATCAAGCCGACAAATACCGATAGTCCCTTACTAACATCATAAGCGACCGCTTTTAGTACCTGATCCACTAAAATAACCAAAGAGGCAATAATAGTCATCTGCACAATAATACGAATACTTGAAGGTATTTTTTTGCGAATAATTGAGATAAAAAAGCTTGAAAACGCGGTCACTAATGTCAGCGCCACACTCATGACGAGAGCATTTGAGACGCTCGTGGTCACTGCTAATGCTGAACAAATCCCTAAAATCTGTAAACCAATAGGGTTATTGTCAAAAATAGGGGAAACTAAAATCTCTTTGGTATTAGCCATCTTACGCCTCCTTGCCATTGGTAGCAGTTGTAACATTGGCAGCTGGTACAACGACTGCCAGCTTGGTTACAGAATGAGTTAGGGCAGCATCATTCTGACCTAGCTTTTGATAAGGGCTGTCTTGATGTAAGCTTTGACGAGCAACTGCATCCGTACTCTCAAGTGTTTTGCCACTCTGTTCACGCTGTGCATCTAAATAAGGCTTGTAGCCTTGCTCACCCAACCAGAACTGAATCATGTTACTGACACCACGACTGGTCAAAGTCGCACCGCTAATACCATCGACCCAGTTATCTTTTGGATTACCTGCTTTGGCCACGCCAGTAGCGACTTCGCCGTTTTCATCATACGAGTGAATACCGCTCCACGTCGCACGCCATTTTGGCTCTTCGATACGCGCGCCAAGACCTGGGGTTTCTTTATGCTCATAAAAGCTAATACCTTTGATGGTATTCATATCGCTCTCAAGCGTTAAAAACCCATAAATTGTACCCCATAAGCCGTAGCCTTGAATCGGCAATACGACCAGTTCAGGCTTGCCAGCATCATCATTTTTGACATAGACTTTGGCATATTTAGGTACACGGCCAATACTAGCGGGATCGTTATCACCCAAGTCTTCACTTAGTGCCTGATTTTTGGTCGCTTGGCTGGCATTATAAGCATTGCGATCATCGATACCGACTGCGCTTAGCGCATCATCCTCAAGATAATCGCCCGCCTTCAAATCAACAATTTCGACATCGAAGTCTTTAAAGCGTTCAGCGACATCATCATTGGTATCTTGTGCTGGATCAAACATACCAGCCGCTACTAAGATGTTCTTGTTACGGTCTAAGCGCGCGTTTTCGACTTGCGATGGCTTTAAACCAACCGCTGCCGCTGAAACGAGTACTGAACATACTAAGCATAACGTTAACGCTACGCTGACCGTTTTCATGTTATTACTTTTGGGCTTGGACATAACGAACCCTCCGTGCCGTTTGACGTTTGATATTCGCTTGTGTCACAAAATAATCAAACAATGGAGCAAATAGGTTGGCAAACAAAATAGCCAGCATGATGCCTTCTGGGAAAGCTGGATTGACCACACGGATCAATACCGTCATAAAGCCAATCAAGATACCATAAGCCCAGCGACCTTTATTGGTATGCGCCGCTGATACAGGATCCGTGGCCATAAATACCGCACCAAAAGCAAAGCCACCGATGACTAAGTGCCAATAAAAAGGCAGTTCCATCATCAGATTGTCATCAGAGCCAATCATATTAAAGATAAGTGACGTGGCTACCAAACCGATAACACAGCCTGACATGATGCGCCATGAAGCAATACGCGTCCACAGCAACACTGCCGCGCCAAACAAGATAGCTAAAGTCGATACTTCACCGACACTACCTTGGATATTACCAAAAAAGGCATCGCTCCAAGTAATCGCTTGACCATAGACGTTAGTAAAGTCAGCCGGACTTACGCCAAGAGCAGCTAGGCCAAGTGGCGTCGCTCCTGAGAACCCATCGACCGCTGTCCATACCGAATCGCCTGATATATAGGACGGATAAGCGAAATAAAGAAAAGCTCGTCCCGATAGGGCAGGGTTCAGGAAGTTCTTACCCGTACCACCGAATACTTCTTTGGCAACGACAACCCCAAAGATAATACCCAAAGCCACTTGCCATAAAGGAATATCTGGTGGCATGATCAGTGCGTACAGCACTGAGGTAACAAAAAAGCCCTCATTGACGTCATGACCACGGGTAATAGCGAACAGAATCTCACAAGTAATACCAACGACAAAGGTGACGATATAAATCGGTAAGAACTGCATCGCCCCGTAAACAAAACAAGCCCAGATACTAGTCGGATCATAGCCCACCATGCCAGTGATGATAGTACGCCAGCCATCAGCCTGTAGACCAAGCTCAGCAATAGCGGTTAGCGCTTGGTGACCGACGTTGTACATGCCAAAGAACATCGCTGGAAAAGTACACATCCACACCGTAATCATAATGCGCTTTAGATCAATACCGTCGCGCACATGAGAAGAAGTAAAAGTCGTTGAATCTGGCTGACGCAAAAACGTATCGAACATCTCAAAGATAGGATAGTATTTTTCGTGCTTACCACCCTTAACAAAAGACGGCTCCATACGATCGAACATGTTGTGTAAAAATTTCATCGTGGTTAACCCTCCAGCTCAATGCGTGTCAAATTATCACGCAAGATATCGCTGTATTCGTATTTGCCAGGGGATACAAAGGTGCACAGAGCCAAATCTTCTTCATCAAGTTCTAAGACACCTAAGTCAACAGCAGTGATAATGTCTTCAACAATGAGCGCACGTAACAGCTGCGTTGGCAGATAGTCCTGCGGCATCACCTCTTCGTAAACGCCAATTGGCACCATCGCTCGCGGTGAACCATTAGTCGTCGTAGTGAAATTATATTTTTTCTTAAAAAACTGCGAGATATAAATAGGCAGCTTTGAAAAGCGATTTTTACCAGGAGTAAAGAAGTGAAATGCTGGACGCTCATGGCCTTCGGACAACACACTGACCTGGTCATGAAAACGACCCAAATAAGCGACATTGTCAAACACTTTGCGACCCGACAGTACTGAGCCTGAGATGATACGGTTATCATCACCGACCAGTTTGCCTTTAGTCAAAGCAGTAACGTCCGCGCCGCGCTCGGTTGCGACGAGATGCGGTGCTTTTACTGCAGGTCCTGCTAGGCTCAAGAGACGACGAGTATATAGACGTCCTGTGGTAAACAGCTTACCGATAGCAATCACATCTTGATAACCGATCGTCCAAACACTGACGCCGCGCATAAGCGGGTGCAAAAAGTGAATGTGCGTACCAGCCAAACCCGCAGGGTGCTTACCACTAAAGCTATGATACTCAGTGACGTTACCGGTTGCCATATTGGTGGCAGGGGTCAAATGAGCATCGCCATGATGACAGACAAAGGTCTTTGGACTTAAGGTAGATAGAGCGGATAAACCATCGTTAAATGCTTGAGTCTGCTCATTGATCAATAGCATTGGATCAAAAGCTAATGGATTGGTATCCATGGCAGTGACAAAGATCGCTTGCGGACGCGCACCGATCTCAGGCGCACGGCTGTAAGGACGCGTACGAAATGCTGTCCATTCACCTGAAGCTAGTAATTGTTTCTCAATCACTTCAGAGTCAAGAGAAGCCAGCTGCCCAGAGTCAAAACGCTCAAACTCCACTTCTTCACCCTTAGGGTCGACAGCGATCACGAGACTCTCAAATACGCGGCGCTCACCACGTTTGATAGCGATGACTTTGCCAGCAGCAGGGGCAGTATAGATAACGCCAGCACGTTTCTTATCTTCAAAAACGGGCTGACCTTTGGCTACGATGTCGCCTTCTTTGACGTTCATAGTAGGCTTCATGCCCACATAATCATAGCCAATGAGTGCCACATGTGTTGGTTGGTGCTCAGATATCTCGCGGGAGGGCTCACCGGTGATAGGCAAATCCAAACCTTTTTTGATGGTAATCATAGGCGAAAACTTAGTCCATAGTCCAAAACGATACCAGACATCCTGTTCGGCATATCGACAGTAGCAACTTTAACATTATTAAAAGCATTCAATTCTCTATCGATGACGCAAAACAGGAATTAAATGCTTTATATATACGCTTAAGTAGTACTATTAGATAAGATGATTAACGCTGATCTTAGACTCCTAAACAACACGTTAATGTCTTATACGAATTACCAAGTGGCGACTGGCTACCAAGGTATATGCTAGTATCTGCTATCTGAAAACAGGTTGATCGTTTTAAATAACAAACAGTCTATACATATAAAGTCTTTAAAATTGTCATGTCAGTTTGATTAGATAAGCAATCATCTGAATCAGTAAATGGTCAATGTGTATTATATGGAAACAAAGCTTATATAAATCAATAGCCTACAACAATATACTTGGCTAAAATTGTAAGGGTGTTATAAGCATATGCACAATAAAATTGATTGTTAGTTAACACATTTAATGATCTGAAAATCGAAAACTATTCAATGCCTATTTTGCAATTGAAATATTAGAAATTATCTAAACTATATCTGTATATAGTGTTCTTAATAGTCTCAAGCACGCTGCTATTATTTAGTTACTAGCATTTAATGGTCTTCAATAGATACCGAAAAGCGGTCTATAAAGACGGACACTTTTAGACAACTATATAGAAACATGTACAAATTTACCTAGGATTATACGCTAAATTAACCTAAAATTGCCAGTCAGTAACTCAATTTAGCTGATATTAGTCTTGATTTTAGATAGATAAACTTATGGTTATGAGTTAGGGCGTGTTTGATAATTCAACCGTGGCACTGACAGTGACTATTTTTTGAATGTTTAACACGCCCTAATCATCAGTAGTTTATTTTCTCTTGAGTACAAAACGTGATTTGAAAGTGCTAATAATCAGACTTAAATCATAAAACACCTGTTTAAACAGGATAATCAATATTCTTAATTTTGCTTGTTTTGCTAAAAATGTAAGACTTTTATAAGGAATGCTCTATGTGTGCAGTACCAGTACCAGTACCAGTAATAATCCCAGCTATTGATCTTAAAGACGGCAAATGTGTTCGTCTAAAACAAGGACGGATGGAGGACGATACCGTGTTCTCTGATGATCCAGTTGCGATGGCAGCGCGTTGGGTGCATGAGGGTGCTCGTCGTTTGCATTTAGTAGATCTCAATGGTGCTTTTGATGGCGTGCCAGTTCATAAACAAGTCGTTCATGATATTGCCAAAGCTTTCCCTAATTTACCTATTCAGCTTGGCGGTGGTGTGCGTAATATGCGCACTATAGAGCAATACATTACCGCAGGTCTAACTTACATCATTATCGGTACCAAAGCCGTTGAAGACCCTGAGTTTGTCGCTGAAGCTTGTCGCGAGTTTGCAGGTCACATTATCGTAGGTATTGATGCCAAAGATGGCATGGTAGCGACCCACGGCTGGGCCAATGTTACGGATACTCGTGCCACTGAATTGGCTAAGCGCTTTGCCGATGTTGGCGTCTCCTCCATTGTTTATACTGATATCAACCGCGATGGTATGATGCAAGGCGTCAATGTAGAACAAACGGTCAATCTTGCCCGCGAAGGGGGTCTACCTGTTATCGCCTCTGGCGGCGTCACTGATATAAAAGATATTGAGTTGCTTAAGCCTTTTGGTGATTGTATCGAGGGTATTATTACTGGTCGTGCCATTTATGAGGGTACGCTAGACTTGGGCGAAGCACAGAACTACTTAGACGGTAAATAAGCATCGGGTTTAACCTGTCTTATTGCCTTCAATACTAGGTGACAAAGGATATCTATGGCAGCTTCTCCAAATCGCCTATCATTGGCTAAGCAATTGCTGGTTTATAGTCAAATACTGCTACTAAGCATGACTTTTGGCTTGCCAGCTTTAGCTGCTGAAGAAGCGTCTACTAGTACCTCTGATAAAGTATTAGCAGATACGGCCACAGCTTTAGGGCTACCAGAAGGCGCGTTGAGCTCCAATAAAGGGGCTGAAGCTGATCCTGAGAGTGGTGCAGCTGATAACAGTGAAGCAGGCGTAGCTCCCGTAGACTCAGTAAAGACGCCACCTGTGATCAGTGGTGAGAGCACTAATAATGCACAGATAGAAACCACCCCAACCCCGCAAAAAGATAATGATATACGCGCTCGAATTAGCGGTATCTTCTCTGAGATTGACGGTCTGCAAGCGGTTACTGCAAGCGTGACGCAAGGTGTGGTTACCCTTGCAGGAGAGACCCCTAATGAGAAAAAAGCGCAACAAGCGATTAATCTAACCAATCGCTTAACCGATGTGGTTACAGTAGAAGACAAGATTGAGCGTACGCTCGATGTGCAGGACAACGTCAATACCGTATATCAAGGCCTAAAAAACCAAGTTAAGAACTTTATGAAAGCTTTGCCACTGATACTGGTCGGCTTAGTCATATTTGGCGTAGTGACTTGGTTTGGCAGCTTTCTATCCAATCGTAAAAAGTTCTGGCAGCGCCTTACGCCCAACCCTTTTGTCGCTGAACTGCTATCGCAAACCGTTAAAGTCATTTTTATCATCTTTGGCTTAATATTAGCGTTAAGTTTGATTGGCGCAGAAACTCTACTTGGAACGCTGCTTGGTGGTGCTGGGGTTATCGGTATTGCGGTAGGTTTTGCGGTAAAAGACAGTATAGAGAATTATATAGCCTCCTTACTGCTTAGTATTCGCCAACCGTTTCGGGCTCGTGATCAAATCGTTATCAATGATAAGGAGGGCATTGTCGTGCGTTTGACGTCAAGAGCCACTATTTTGATGACTTTAGACGGTAACCAGCTGCGCATTCCTAATGCCGAAGTTTTCAAAGCGACTATATTAAACTATACCAAAAACCCTGAGCGCAGATTTACCTTTGAGCTAGGCGTTGATGCTAATGACGATCCACTAGCCGCGATTAAAGTGGGCTTAGATGCTCTACGCACTTTGGACTTCGTATTAGCCAAGCCTAAGCCAATCGCAATTATCACTAACGTTGGTGATTCAAATATTGTCCTTGAGTTTCAAGTCTGGGTTGACCAGACGCAGACAGATTATCCAAAAGCACGCAGTATCGCTATTCGTGAAACCAAGCACGCCTTAGAGAACACAGGCTTTAGCTTACCTGAACCTATTTACAAATTACGCTTCGATAGCAAAGTTGAAAAAGCACTTGAGCACCTACAAAGTAATAGTGGCGAGAATGCTTTACCCGAATTGACGGTTAAATCCATAATGCCTGACCAGACAGGTGCTAATATCATTAACAATAAAAATTCTGACGATCTGGAAAAACAACAAGCAAAAGCCCGTGCTAAGCAAATCTTGCAAGGGGCTGAGGCTGATGAAGTACTAGATGCTAGTCCTGATCAGAAGCTAAAGGAAAAGGTAGAACAAGAGATTGCGGATAATACAGGCGAGACGGATCTTTTAAATAAAAACAGTCCACAAGAATAGTACAAGATGAATCATCAAACTTAAGGTTGCAATTATGCAAAGAAAACACTTGATTGCTTTTACTCTAGCCACTATTTTTATGTTGCTTGGCTTTAACATGATTAATAACTACTTTCACGAAAAGGATAGAGCTGCGCTGTTGGATAAAGATGTAGCAGCAGTTACTGAGATAAGCTCATCTATTGCAAATGACACCACTGATGGATCAGTGGATATTGCAGCACAACCATTAGGCAAGCAACCTAAAGCGATTATTGATAATACTATTAGTCAAATTGAACAAGCTCAAAACGTTGAACAGCAGCGTCTTGAGCAGATGGATAATGCTCAATAGTGAGGTTTTATTGTAATTAACAAACGATAAAATTGTGCAAAAAAAAGGCTAACGATAACGTTAGCCTTTTTGTTTATTGTTTTGAGAGCTGTTTGAAAATCTAGTAAACTAGCTTTTTTTACTTTTACTACGAGTATTCTTTTTAGCGGGTGCTTTCTTAGCAGGGCCTTTTTTGCTTTGATTCATCTCACTCGATTTGAGTTTTTCTTTTAGATCAAAATCTATCTGCAAGAGATCCATATTGACGCCAGCTACTTTTACTTTGACCAAGTCACCTAAGCCGAATAAGTTGCCTTTATCTTTACCGATAAGCTGCTGCTGCTTTTCATCATAGACAAAGTAATCATCGCCTACATTAGAGATATGCACTAAGCCATCGATATACAGATCGGTCAAAGTCACAAATAAGCCAAAGCTTGTAACACTAGTGACCACACCTTCAAAGTCTTCACCGACATGATCTTTCATGTAATGGCATTTGAGCCATGACTCAACATAGCGTGATGCTTTTTCAGCACGGCGCTCAGTATCTGACGTTTGCGTGCCAGCACCATCGAGTGAAAAGTCCATAACAGGCTGTTGACTATTCGTCACTTTGGCTTTTATTGCCCGATGGAGCATCAGATCAGGATAACGGCGAATCGGTGAAGTAAAGTGACTGTATTCATCGTAAGCTAAGCCAAAATGACCGATATTATCAGGGGCATAGTTGGCCTGCATCATCGAGCGCAATAGCATACTATGGATACTGATAGCATCAGGACGCTCTTTAGTGGCTTCAATAATGCGCTGATAGTCTGCTTGTGTTGGGCTCTCCTCTGGGAAGGACAGGCCAAAGTTCTTGGCGTACTCATGAATACGCATGGACTTTTCGCCATCGGGCTTATCATGGTTACGATATAACACAGGCAACTCATGTTTTAGCGCAAAATTCGCCGCACAAGTATTAGCCAGCAGCATACACTCTTCGATCAGCTTATGCGCATCCCCTCGTGTACGCGGCACGATAGCTGCGATACCACCAGTCTCGTTAAATTTAATATAAGTTTCAACCGTTTCAAACTCCATCGCATGGCGCTCTTCACGTTTTTTCACCAGCAAGTCATAAAGCTGATGCAGCGTATCAACAGACTTTTTGACCTCTGCATTGCCCGTTAAAGACTTAGGAATACTAGCGTCTTTTGGATCATTAAAATAGTCATTGACTTGGTTATAAGTTAAGCGCGCTTGTGAGTTCATCACCGCAGGATAAAACTCATAGCCTGTCACTTTACCCGCGCGCGACACTTTAATATCAGCGACCATACACATGCGATCAACATCAGGATTTAGTGAGCATAGACCGTTCGATAACACCTCTGGCAACATCGGTATAACGCGATGTGGGAAATATACCGAAGTACCTCGCTCATAAGCCTCTTTGTCTAGTGGCGAGTTCGGTGTGACATAATTGCTGACATCAGCAATAGCCACGAGCACTCGATAGTTACCACCAGAGCGCTTCTCTGCAAACACCGCATCATCAAAATCACGGGCATCTTCCCCATCGATAGTGACCAGGGGCATATTACGCAGATCAGTACGACCTTTTATATCTTTTTCGGTCGGCTCTTTATAGTCATTGGCTTGTTTAAGCGTCGCTGCGCTAAACTCAAAAGGAATATCGTAGTTCAGTAAAGTGGTCTCAATAATTAACTCACGATCATTATCATCGCTGAGCACTTCAGTAATCTTACCCGTCGCAAATTCGTGCTGGTTTGGCCAATCAATCACATCTACTTTGACAGGATAACCAAGCTTTACATCCATGGCTTTTACGTTGTCATCAGTAACGGTAATCGGCTGATGGTTGTTTGGGCTACCCAGCTCAACGCAATAGCCGTCTTCATCTTTAGCCAAGGTACCAATGAATTGGTTTTGTTGGCGCTCAACGACATCAACGATACGACCTTCTGTGCGACCACGATTATCTGTAGAAGTGCCTACCGCTTCAACGGTATCGCCATTGAATACCCAGCGCATTTGCTTTTCGTGCAAAAACAAATCAGGCATATCACTTAGCAGTACAAAACCGAAGCCTTTAGCATGAGCTGAGACGGTTCCTGTGACAACATCGTGTTTGGTTACCGTACGAAAGCGCGAAGGGCGTCCTTCACGGGTAATTTGTCCATCGCGCACCATAGCTTTTAGTCGATTGGCTAAGGCTTCAATTTGATCTTCATCATCAATATTAAAGGCTTTTGCCAATTTTTGGTGCGTGGTTTCACCCAGCTCATTGATCGTGCCAATGATTAGCTCGCGACTAGGGATGGGGTTAACATATCTTTGTGCCTCACTTGAGGCGTTTGGATCATTCCAACTCATAAAGTACCGTATCTGTTTTTAGGATTATTGGTTTTAAGCTTATTAGCTCTGAAATTGTTAGCTCTAAACTTGCTAGCTCTAAAAATGTTAGTATGGCTATCTTAACACGAACATTCGCTTAATAGCTTATGTCAATTGTCCACATGTCATCGATAGCCTATTATTACTAAGTAAATGCGGTCTTTAGATATCGATATCAAGACCGTCTGATTTATTCGTTATCTTTTTACTATCCAGCTCTTTTGTAACCTCAAGCACTGTTGTTTGATTCGATTTATCCAAATACTTTTGAGCTTTGTCGACTTCAGTTGTCAAAGTATTGACCGTCTGCTTCATGTTCTCAAGCGCCTCAATCTTATAATTACTGATCATATCCATTGTGTCATAGACATTATTAAAAGCGTTTTGCAGTTTATCGAGCTCAATAGTACTACTGGTCGCCTGCTCATGAATCTCGCCAGACTGACGTTTGAGCATCGCTGAGGTTGATTCAATTAAGCTGCTAGTGGTTTTGTTCAAAGCAGTAATCTGATCTAATACTAGCTTTTGATTGGTCATCGCTTGCGCAACAATAACCGCCGTACGTAGCGCTGAAACGGTCGTTGTTGTGGCGCGATCGACCCCCTTTATCAGCTCCATATTATTACGGCGAATAGTATCTAAGGCTAAATAGCCTTGAACGTTGACGGCCAACTGAGTCAAAAAGTCGGTATTTTTTTGACGCACATAGAACAGCATCTCTTCTTTTATAATACGAGCCTTTTCAGGGTCGCTCGCTTCAATAGCATAGACCTTTTGCTCGAGTTGCTCATCGATTTTCTTTCCGACATAGACGTACTGGCGAATCGACTGCATGAGCTCCCACATATTGACTTTTTCTTGCTCGATCATAGCATTGTCTTTGAGCAGCTCATCCTTACCATTATATAGACTGGTCACCACCGCATTGATATGCGACTGTGCGGATTCATATTGACGAAAGTAATCTTGTACTTTATTACCAAAAGGAATGATGCCGAATAGCTTACGCGAGCTAGTTAACTGCTTTTTGCTAGGATCTAAATCCTCTACAATACCGCGCAAATCTGTCAATGACTTAGCAATAGGGGAGTTATCAAACAAGCTGTCGTTCAGGCTTTTAGCGGGTAGCTCAAGCATACGGTTAGAGACTTGCGCGGACTCTCGAATCTCTTTTGAGCCTAAGTTGTGGATAGATTGAACATTTTGCTGAAATTCAGGACTATGTACTGAATTATTTAGAACATGATCGACAAAGGCATCGACTTTAGCATCGAGCTCTGGGATTTGGCTTTCATCCAGCTTGACCATCTGATCCGCTTCGCTCTTTTGTACTTCTTTAACAGCAGCAGGCGGGGTTAACGAAATACTAGGCGCGGCTGCATTTTCAGGTGGGGTCAATTCTTGCATGGATATTCCTTTAATAGAGGGGATTAATTTCAAAAGGTCTACTATAAGCTTTATTATTATATTGGGGTTTGTTTACAATTAGATGATATATTCTGCTTTAGATTACCTTGTAATTAGCAAGGTTAGAAGGCTGATTTTGTAAACTCGTTTATGCGTGCTGCAACATGTTTTGCTCGGCGCAATAGTAAAAAACCATCAATACACGTACGCATATTGATGGTCAAAAAATAATACTAAATACTAACCCTAAGGTTAGGGCAAGCATTTATCTTTTCTTAGTAGGCCCTAATAGCATACCCATCTGACGACCTTCCATCTTAGGGTATTGCTCAACATTTGAGATTTCAGCGGTGTCTTCGATAATACGATCAAGCTGCTTACGACCGATCTCTTGATGCGCCATCTCACGACCACGAAAGCGAATACTAATTTTAACCTTATCCTGATCTTCCAAGAAGCTAACGATTTTTTTCAGTTTTACCTGATAATCGGCCTCTTCAGTACTAGGACGCAATTTCATCTCTTTGAGCTGAGTTTGCTTTTGGTTCTTTTTAGCCTCTTTCGCCTTTTGCTTTTGATCATACAGATAATGTTTATAATCCATGATCTTGCATACAGGCGGCTTGGCATCGGGCACCAGCTCGACCAAATCTAAATTGTCTTCGCGTGCCGCTTTCATCGCGGTTTCGATATCGACTACGCCCATTTGCTCGCCGTCTTCTTTTACTAAACGGACTTCTTTGACGCTGATATCTTCATTAATGTTTAAACGATTCGACTGTTTAATAGGTATTACTCCTGATCTATTTTTGGGGTCTGTCGGCCTTTTTCGCTGACAGCTACATTTACTAAGGTAATAAACTCTGAGACACTCATCACGCCTAAATTCTCACCTTCGCGAGTTCGGACGTTGACGGTACCTGATTCTACTTCTTTATCCCCTAATACTAACATATAGGGAATACGTTCTAATGTTTTCTCTCGTATCTTAAATCCAATTTTTTCGTTACGCAAGTCACTATTAGCACGCAGACCTGCATTTTTCAGCTCTTTTACCACGTTTTCGCAAGCTTCGGCCTGTTTATCAGTAATATTCATGACAACTACTTGTTGCGGAGCAAGCCAAACAGGCATCCAACCAGCATAGTTTTCGATGAGTATACCAATGAAACGCTCGAATGAACCTAAGATAGCACGGTGTAGCATAATAGGCACTTCACGTTCGTTTTGCTCATTAACGAATTCAGCGTCAAGACGTTCAGTCATATTAGGATCGACCTGAATAGTACCGCACTGCCAAACACGTCCTAAAGAGTCTTTGAGACTAAATTCAATCTTAGGACCATAAAAAGCGCCTTCGCCTGGCAAATAATCCCAATTGAGACCTGAGCTATCGAGCGCATCAGCTAGCGCTTTTTCTGCAAAGTCCCAAGATTCATCACTACCTACGCGCTTTTCAGGGCGAGTAGAGAGTTTCATAATGATGTCTTTAAAGCCAAAGTCTTCATAAACAGCTAAAGTCAGCTTAATAAAGTCTGCCACCTCCGCCTGAATCTGCGCTTGCGTACAGAAGATATGCGCGTCATCTTGAGTAAAACCACGTACCCGCATCAAACCATGTAGTGAGCCTGATGGTTCATTGCGATGACAAGAGCCAAACTCCGCCATACGTAGCGGCAAGTCGCGATAAGACTTTAGACCTTGATTGAATACTTGCACGTGACAAGGGCAGTTCATCGGCTTTACCGCGTAATCACGGCTTTCACTAGAGGTAGTGAACATATTGGTCGCATAGTTGCCCCAGTGACCTGAGCGCTCCCACAGACTACGATCAACGATTTGCGGCGTTTTGATCTCTTCATAGCCATTATCATTTTGTACTTTACGCATATATTGCTCAAGTACTTGATAAATTGTCCAGCCATTTGGATGCCAAAACACCATACCTGGCGCTTGCTCTTGCATATGAAACAAGTTTAAGGCTTTACCAATTTTACGATGATCACGCTTCTCTGCTTCTTCAATACGTTGAATATAAGCTTTTAGCTGCTTTTTGTCTGCCCAAGCTGTGCCATAGATACGTTGTAATTGTTCGTTCTTCGCATCGCCGCGCCAATAAGCGCCTGACATCTTAGTGAGCTTAAATACTTTTAAGAATCTAGTATTAGGCACGTGTGGGCCACGGCACATATCGACATATTCTTGATGATGATAGAGACCAAAGGCATCTTCGCCTGGCATATCATTAATCAGCTTAAGCTTATAATCTTCGCCACGCTCTTCAAATATTTTAATGACTTCATCACGTGGGGTTATCTTCTTGATGACATCGTAGTCTTGCTTGATAAGCGCCATCATACGCTTTTCGATTGCTTCCATATGCTCAGGCGTGAAGGGCGTCTCGCTAAAAATATCATAATAGAAACCATCGTCAATGACGGGGCCGATAACCATTTTTACCTCAGGATATAGCTGCTTGACCGCATGACCTAATAAGTGAGCGCAAGAGTGACGGATAATGTCGACACCATCATCATCTTTTGCGGTAACGATTTCGACTTTGGCATCGGCTACTATAGGATCGCTGGCATCTACTAGATGTCCATCAACGCGGCCAGCTATCGTAGCCTTCGCGAGTCCTGGCCCAATACTTTCGGCCACTTGCATCACTGTAGTGTGACCGTCAAACTGTTTTACGCTACCATCGGGTAAAGTGATCGCTACCATAGTCTTCAATCCAATATTATTTATACGTTATCTAATGTAGACAACTATTTATTAAAACAGAAAAACCGACACAAATGCCAGCCAAAGTATCAGTATTATAGAGTTGGCGTTATTATAAACGATTTTTAGTAGCTATTCTTGCTATTTACTTATAACTAGTTTTCTCTGTAGCCTGCTATCTTATATATAGCTTATAGATAGTACTAGGACATCGAATCTATCGAAGCCAGTGGTAAAGTTATATCTACTTCATCGCTATTTGTTGATAAAGTTCTTCTATTATAAGAGCTCTTCTATATAGAACGTTATCCTATAAGAATGAAAGCAAGATTAGCTATAGTGTATAAACAGTACATTGATCAAAAAATCAACTTTACTATATATAGAGGCAAATTGGCTGATAACTAGAGTAAAGGAAGTGATCAATAAAGCAGTGACAAAGCAGCCACAGCTAAAAGCACGCGTAGTAGGAAATAAAACTTAAAGCTAAGCCCTTGATAAGAGTAGAAGTATCTCATTAACTGAAAATAACTTAAGCAATCTCACCAAAACCGCTTGACGCTCATTCAGAACTGCGTATAATGCCACCCAGTCGAGAGGGAAGGCGGATTGGGAAAGTGGTTTACCACTTACTATTAATAGCGAAGCTATTAACCAATCAGCCGATAGATTGAATGTTAAAACCAACTATCTAGGTAGCATGATAAAAACATTCAAACTAAATAAAATAAACTCTTGACAACATAATTAAAGCGTCTATAATACGCACCTCATCAAGACGAGCTAGAAGTTAAACACTAAGAGATATTAGTGATAATGACAGCAAATCGGATGAAACAAATTATAAAGAAATAAAATAAAAGCTTGACAGACTTATCGATTGTGTTATGATAGTCAGCTCGCTAAACAGCATAAGCCACATGGTTTAGAGCCGAATAGCCAGACAAGAATACTGATACAAACTACTTACTGGACGACAGAAGTGGTTACTATTTAAAAGCTTAACTAAAGAACAACTTGTGTGGATTTTTGCTGAGTCAGGATGCATAAATAAAGTTGGTTGAGACTTCTTTTCGGAGTTGATTCTAACTATAAAAATTTATCATCTAAGACAGCAGAAAAACTCAAAGTTAATTCATTACGAACATAATTTTTAGCGATTTTGCCAGAATAGATGAGCCAAGTTTAGTGACCTCTTTAAAGGGTTACATAGCAAGATTAAACTGAAGAGTTTGATCATGGCTCAGATTGAACGCTGGCGGCAGGCTTAACACATGCAAGTCGAGCGGAAACGATACTAGCTTGCTAGTAGGCGTCGAGCGGCGGACGGGTGAGTAATACTTAGGAATCTACCTAGTAGTGGGGGATAGCACGGGGAAACTCGTATTAATACCGCATACGACCTACGGGAGAAAGGGGGCAACTTGTTGCTCTCGCTATTAGATGAGCCTAAGTCGGATTAGCTAGATGGTGGGGTAAAGGCCTACCATGGCGACGATCTGTAGCTGGTCTGAGAGGATGATCAGCCACACCGGGACTGAGACACGGCCCGGACTCCTACGGGAGGCAGCAGTGGGGAATATTGGACAATGGGGGCAACCCTGATCCAGCCATGCCGCGTGTGTGAAGAAGGCCTTTTGGTTGTAAAGCACTTTAAGCAGTGAAGAAGACCATATGGTTAATACCCATATGCGATGACATTAGCTGCAGAATAAGCACCGGCTAACTCTGTGCCAGCAGCCGCGGTAATACAGAGGGTGCAAGCGTTAATCGGAATTACTGGGCGTAAAGGGAGCGTAGGTGGCTCGATAAGTCAGATGTGAAATCCCCGGGCTCAACCTGGGAACTGCATCTGAAACTGTCGTGCTAGAGTATGTGAGAGGAAGGTAGAATTCCAGGTGTAGCGGTGAAATGCGTAGAGATCTGGAGGAATACCGATGGCGAAGGCAGCCTTCTGGCATAATACTGACACTGAGGCTCGAAAGCGTGGGTAGCAAACAGGATTAGATACCCTGGTAGTCCACGCCGTAAACGATGTCTACTAGTCGTTGGGTCCCTTGAGGACTTAGTGACGCAGCTAACGCAATAAGTAGACCGCCTGGGGAGTACGGCCGCAAGGTTAAAACTCAAATGAATTGACGGGGGCCCGCACAAGCGGTGGAGCATGTGGTTTAATTCGATGCAACGCGAAGAACCTTACCTGGTCTTGACATATCTAGAATCCTGCAGAGATGCGGGAGTGCCTTCGGGAATTAGAATACAGGTGCTGCATGGCTGTCGTCAGCTCGTGTCGTGAGATGTTGGGTTAAGTCCCGCAACGAGCGCAACCCTTGTCCTTAGTTACCAGCGGGTTAAGCCGGGAACTCTAAGGATACTGCCAGTGACAAACTGGAGGAAGGCGGGGACGACGTCAAGTCATCATGGCCCTTACGACCAGGGCTACACACGTGCTACAATGGTAGGTACAGAGGGCAGCTACACAGCGATGTGATGCGAATCTCAAAAAGCCTATCGTAGTCCAGATTGGAGTCTGCAACTCGACTCCATGAAGTAGGAATCGCTAGTAATCGCGGATCAGAATGCCGCGGTGAATACGTTCCCGGGCCTTGTACACACCGCCCGTCACACCATGGGAGTTGATTGCACCAGAAGTGGGTAGCCTAACCTTAGGGGAGGCGCTCACCACGGTGTGGTTGATGACTGGGGTGAAGTCGTAACAAGGTAGCCGTAGGGGAACCTGCGGCTGGATCACCTCCTTATAGACGCATCCACTTGGCAAGAATTCACAACAAGTTGTTCTTTAGTTAGCTTAAATATTAGCATGAGGTATATGCCTCTTACAGGCCTGTAGCTCAGCTGGTTAGAGCACCGTGTTGATAACGCGGGGGTCGGCAGTTCAAGTCTGCCCAGGCCTACCATTTTATTACGGGGCCATAGCTCAGTTGGTAGAGCGCCTGCCTTGCACGCAGGAGGTCAACGGTTCGACTCCGTTTGGCTCCACCATACATTAATAAATGCTAATATAGACAATGAGTATAAATAGAAACAAATGATTCACCTTACCTGAGGGTAAGATTGATTATTTCTTTCTGTTTTATACAGAGCTTACGACTCGACGAGAGCGTAGGAACTATTTAAAAACATAGATATGAGTCTGGGTTAGAAAGAGCGTGTTCACGCGTTTCTTTCTAACCTTAATAACTCACCTCTTAACGACATCAGTTGTTATCCCAGGGGTGGGTTATTAAAAAAGTAAAGAGAACTGAATCAAGCGTATAAATTAGGTGATATCGTTATAATTGCTGACAAAGACCCTTTGGGGTTGTATGGTCAAGTAATTAAGCGCACATGGTGGATGCCTTGGCAGTCAGAGGCGATGAAAGACGTGACAGCCTGCGATAAGCTTCGGGGAGGCGGCAATATCCTGTGATCCGGAGATTTCTGAATGGGGAAACCCACCTATCATAAGATAGGTATTCCATACTTGTATGGGAAGCGAACGAGGGGAAGTGAAACATCTCAGTACCCTTAGGAAAAGACATCAAATGAGATTCCCCAAGTAGCGGCGAGCGAACGGGGAGAAGCCGATTGTTTCTAGAATAGAAGAACAGCGTGGGAAAGCTGACCGTAGTAGGTGATAGTCCTGTATTTTAAATTCTAGAGATGACATATTAAGTAGAGCGGGACACGAGAAATCCTGTTTGAAGATGGGGGGACCATCCTCCAAGGCTAAATACTCCTGACTGACCGATAGTGAACCAGTACCGTGAGGGAAAGGCGAAAAGAACCCCTGTGAGGGGAGTGAAATAGAACCTGAAACCGTGTGCGTACAAGCAGTAGGAGCTTCAATTTATTGGAGTGACTGCGTACCTTTTGTATAATGGGTCAGCGACTTATGTTCTGTAGCGAGGTTAACCATTTAGGGGAGCCGTAGGGAAACCGAGTCTTAATAGGGCGAATTAGTTGCAGGGCATAGACCCGAAACCGAGTGATCTATCCATGAGCAGGTTGAAAGTGTCGTAACAGACACCGGAGGACCGAACCCACTGTCGTTGAAAAGCCAGGGGATGACTTGTGGATAGGGGTGAAAGGCTAATCAAACTCGGTGATAGCTGGTTCTCCCCGAAAGCTATTTAGGTAGCGCCTCGGACGAACACCATTGGGGGTAGAGCACTGTTTCGGCTAGGGGGTCATACCGACTTACCAAACCGATGCAAACTCCGAATACCGATGAGTGATATCCGGGAGACACACAGTGGGTGCTAACGTCCATTGTGGAGAGGGAAACAACCCAGACCGCCAGCTAAGGCCCCAAATTCCTAGTTAAGTGGGAAACGAGGTGGGAAGGCATAGACAGCTAGGAGGTTGGCTTAGAAGCAGCCATCCTTTAAAGAAAGCGTAATAGCTCACTAGTCGAGTCGGCCCGCGCGGAAGATGTAACGGGGCTCAAACTAGGAGCCGAAGCTGCGGATTTGAATTTGTTTTCAAGTGGTAGGGGAGCGTTGTGTAAGCCTGTGAAGGTGTGTCGTAAGGCATGCTGGAGGTATCACGTGAGTGAGGGGTGGGGGGGGGGGGGGGGGTTGGGGGGGGGGGGGGGGGTGGGGGGGGGGGGTGGGGGGGGGGGGGGGGGGGGGGGGGGGTGGTGGGGTTTGGGGGGGGGGGGGGGGGGGGGGGGGGGGGGGGGGGGGGGGGGGGGGGGGTTGTGGGGGGGGGGGGGGGGGGGGGGGTTTTTTTGGGTGGTGTGGTGGGTGGGTTTTGGTTGGGTGTTTTTTGTGTTGTTTGTGTGTTGGGGGGGGTTTGGTTGGTGGGTTGTTGGGGGGTGGTTTGGTGTTGGGTGGGTGGGGGGGGGTGGGGGTGGGTTGGGTGGGGGGGGGTGGGGGTTGGGTGATGTTGTGGGGGGGGGGGGGTTGGGTTGTGGTTGGGGTGGTTTTGTTGTGTTGTTTTTTGGGGGGGGTGGGGTGGTGTGGGTTGGGGTGGGTTTGGGTTTGTGGTTTGGGGGTGGTTTTTGGGTGGGGTTGTTGTTGGTGTTTGTGGTTTGGGGTGTGGGGGGTGTTGGGGGTGGGGTTGTTTTTGGGTTGGGGTGTTGTGGTGGGGTTGGTTTGTTTTGGGGTTAGTGTGGTGGGGGGTTGTTGGTTTGTGGTGGGGGGTGTGGGGTTTTTGTGGTGGTGGGGGTTGGTGTTTGTTTGGTGGGGGGGGTTTGGGTGGTTTTTTGTTTTGGGTTTTGTTTGGTGGTGTGGGGGGTGTTGGTGGGGGGGGGTTGGGGGGTTGGGGTTGTTGTGGGTGGTGAGGGGTTGATAATGTTTTGAGGAGGTTAGTGTTAGGGAAGTTGTGATTTGAAGGGAGGGTTGGGGAAGTAAGATTGGGTTGTTGTTGGTATAGAGGGGAGATATATGGTTAGATGGTTGGAGGTTTGAGGGATGGGGTTGGGGTGAGGGGGGTAAAGAGAGTGTAGTTTGTAAAAGGTTAAGGGTAGTATGAGGTATGGGGTTAGGTAAGGTAGGGGGATGGGTGTGGGGGGGGGTAGGGTTGGAATGATAGAGTGGGGGGGGGGGGGGTGATTGAGGGGTTTGTAATAAAGGATGGGGGGGGGAGTTAAGATGTGTTATGTAAGTGTATTGGGTTGGGGGGGGGGGTGGGGTAGGGGGGAGGGAGAAGAAGTTTTGGTTAGGTGGGGTAGTTGGGAGAGATGTAAGAGGGTTTAGGGAGGTTGGAAGAATGGCAAAAGCGCGCTTAACTGCGAGACCCACAAGTCGAGCAGGTACGAAAGTAGGTCTTAGTGATCCGGTGGTTCTGTATGGAAGGGCCATCGCTCAACGGATAAAAGGTACTCTGGGGATAACAGGCTGATACCGCCCAAGAGTTCATATCGACGGCGGTGTTTGGCACCTCGATGTCGGCTCATCTCATCCTAGGGCTGAAGCAGGTCCTAAGGGTATGGCTGTTCGCCATTTAAAGAGGTACGCGAGCTGGGTTTAGAACGTCGTGAGACAGTTCGGTCCCTATCTACCGTGGGCGTTGGAAATTTGAGAGGAGCTGCTCCTAGTACGAGAGGACCAGAGTGGACGAACCACTGGTGTTCGGGTTGTCATGCCAATGGCATTGCCCGGTAGCTACGTTCGGATGGGATAACCGCTGAAAGCATCTAAGCGGGAAGCCCACCTCAAGATAAGATTTCCCTAAAGAGCCGTTGAAGACTACGACGTTGATAGGCAGGGTGTGGAAGCACAGCGATGTGTGTAGCTAACCTGTACTAATTGCTCGTTTGGCTTGACCATACAACACCCAAGTGGTTTTGTATATAAAGCATTATATCGATATCACCTTATCCTTGATTCAGTTAGGATAGTGATACTTAGTCAAATAAGTAAAACAAACAGACTCATATCTAACCCCCTTTGCTGACGACAATAGCAAGACGGAACCACCTGATCCCTTCTCGAACTCAGAAGTGAAACGTCTTAGCGCCAATGGTAGTGTGGCTCCGGCCATGTGAGAGTAGGTCATCGTCAGCTCTCTATTCTTAGACTTGCCCCCTTCGCTAACGCGAAGGGGGCTTTTCTTTGTGCTGAATTTAGTTTAATGCTTTTATATAGTACAATATGTATAGTTTGAAAGATTGGATGATGAAGCCTTTATTGCTATATTGATGAATTGCAACTTAAGTGACTAATATAATTAAAAAAATTGTTAATAAGTTATTGAGGAATAAGCTTGAAAAGACTTAACGCTTATACGAAATCATTTTTAAAATGGAAAGAGCAAACACAAGATACTTTCGAGTTTTCTGTGCTTGTCTGTAATGCTGTTCCTACTTTAAAGCGAACTTTAACCTTACACGATAAAGGGGTAGTAACATCACTTGTAAAACCTGATTATTATGGTGCATTGGAATCTCCTGATGATAAACAACAAGAAAGAGTGAAAAAACAGTTAAGAGAGAAATCTATAGGTTATAAAACGAAGCTATCCAGATACATACTTATTAGTAATTTTAGCTTTTTCGAGTCATATGTTTCCAATGTAATTGAGGAGTTAATTGAATTTCATGGAGGAAAAAACGCTTTTGTTGAAAAAGCTAATAGCAGAGCACGTAAGCAAATTTTGCGAGATGATGATGAAATAGAATTTACTAAAAAAAAGGTTCGGTTAGGTAATAAACCTGCCTATCATCAGCGATATAAAGAAGCATCGAAGAAGCTAGACAGTACAGGTTATCGATTCCCTACTGATCTTTTTACTGGGTATGGTACTAAAATGTTATTAAGTAAGTTAGCTAATATGAGCGCTAATGATATTCCTGCTGTTCTAGTAGACGGTTTTCATTTAAACTTAAGTGATGCAGAGGTTTTAGAGTTTCATAATGTTAGAGACGCTAGAAACAAAGTAGCACATGGAGAGAGTGTAGGATTTTCCATCAGTCAAGTAACTATAATGAGTAAACAATTACGTTCAATTGCATTGAAACTAGATCAGCATCTTTTAAGGTATTACTTTATTACCGAAGACTATATTGATTAACTAAACTAAAGCAGAAAACACAGACAAGTCTTAAATAAATAATAGAGAATCATTAATGAAACTAGTAGATGAAATCATTGAAATATTAAGTTCTGATGATGGTATTCTAAGTAATGCTCTGATCAAAACAAAGGTTCTTCTTCATAAGATGGGGCACAAAGAATTAGTAATATGGGTAAATAAAGAACTGAATGGGTATAGCCAAGATGATGAATTACCTGATTACCGTATTATTCCAGCCCAAGTGCGTGTTTCGGCAGCAAATGGAGCTTATCAGGTGAGCTATGCTGAAGAAACCGTAGAGATAAACTTGGTAAACTAGCGACTCGACAAGGAGTTTACCATGACCAAGAAAGTAAGAACCTACAGCGACGAATTTAAAGCCGAAGCCGTCAAGAAGATAGCGGACAACAACGGTAATATTTCAGCGACCGCAAAGCAGCTTGGCATAGCGATGCAAACCTTATCTAATTGGCATAACAAAGCCAATCAAGGCAAGCTTAAAGGGACTGAGCAGTACGATCCACAGCTTATGGCCGTGATGGAAGAGAACAAGCGCCTCAAACGACAGCTTAAAGTTGCCGAGGAGGAACGAGAGATCCTAAAAAAGGCCACCGCGTACTTCGCAAAGCACAGTTAGTGAAGTACGTCTTTATTAAAGACAACCAGCCACTCTTTAGCATTACCATTATGTGCCGCGTGCTAAGTGTTAGGCTATCGAGCTACTACGACTGGCTGAGTCGTGATATCAGCGACCAGCGGATACATCGTAACCAGTCTGAGCTATTGGTTAGAGCCGCTCACAGCGAAACTTGTGAGCGCTACGGTGTTGAGCGACTGCATGCAAAGCTGACGGAGCAAGGGCATGATATTAGCCTGTACATGGTTAGAAGTATCAAAGAAGAACATGACATCAAGTGCCGTCGTCATAAACGCTTTAAAGTCACTACTGACTCCAATCACGATAAGCTGGTCTATCCAAATGTGCTGGATCAGAAGTTTGATGCTAAGCGTCCCAATGAGTCTTGGGTCAGTGATATTACTTATATCTGGACAAATGAGGGCTGGCTGTACTTAGCCGGAGTGAAAGATTTATACACCAAAGAGCTGGTCGGCTACGCTATCAATAAGCGTATGACCGCTGATTTAGTTTGCCGTGCACTCAATATGGCAATCAAGAACAAACACCCAAGATCAGAGCTAATAGTTCACTCTGACAGAGGCAGCCAGTATTGTAGTCATGCCTACCACAAGATCATCAAGCAGCATCAGTTTACAGGCTCGATGAGTGGTAAGGGCAACTGCTATGACAATGCGCCAATAGAAAGCTTCTGGGGCACATTGAAGAATGAGCTGGTATATCACCAAGACTATAAAACAAGGTTTGTAGCGATCAGCGATATCATTGGCTATATTGAGCTGTACTACAACCAAACGAGGATTCAAAAGGGCTTGGGCTATAAAACGCCAAGGCAAGTATGGTTTGACTTTTATCGTCAGGCTGCGTAACTAAAATCTCCCAAGTTTAGTTGTACGGATTTGACAGCAGGGGTCAAGGTAAATTCACATCCTATTCCTATGAAGCATTTAGATGATGAATTCAGGCATTCGTTAGAAGAAGCTAAAATAGCTTATTCATTAGCTATAATTGAGAAAATGGTGACCGACAGTGATGATGTCATGCTTTATAGATCATTACCAATGGAATTCAATGGGTTGCTTGGTGAAGGTTTGGCTAATTCATTTATAATTCAAAGAGCATGGTCTGAAATACCAGTAGCTAGTGTTGCAAATATTCTAATGCAGGTAAGATCACGTCTATTAGATTTTGTTCTTGAGTTAAATTCTGAGTTTTCTGATATAGAATCCGACAAAGAATTAAAGGAAGCAGTTGGAAAATTTGACGCTTCAAACCTTTTTAACAATGCTATATTTGGAGACAATGTAACAATATTGTTAGGCTCAGAAAATACTCAAAAAGTAACGAATAGCATTTTAAAAAATGATTTTGAGACTTTATCTAAAATTCTACAGGAAAATGGAGTTGATAGAAGTGACGTCGACTTACTTAAAGATGCTATTGATAGTGATCAAAGTTTTTCTATAGTTGAAAAGGATAAATTTGGTCCTTCAGTCAAATCTTGGATGGAGTCAATGTTATCTAAGGCAATTAATACGAGTTGGCAGATTGAGTTAGGCGTAGCTGGAAGTTTGCTTGCTACAGCTCTAAATAACTACTATGGTTTAATTGTATGACAAAGCTTCAATAAAAAAATTGATACTGTGATAAAAATATTATCGTTTGGTTTTATTTTCTAAAACAACTCCCTAACTTCAACCACTTCCTCAAAATCAAATCCCAACTGCTGCCCTTTAAGCTGTCGCATTTGCTCAATACGCTGTTTGCGGCCTGCTATTAGTCTTAGCACCTCACGACGCTGCTCATTAGTCATGCTTAGCCATAGCTGACGCTCGGTACGACTACGCAAGCAGCCAAAGCAATAGCCCTTTTTATTGCTCGTGCAGACGCTAACACAAGGATTTGCAATATCAAATAGTTCGATTTGTTGGGTCATGGCGATACCACGCTCATTCTGCTGTCTCTAGCTACATAATACTTTAGTTTTATAAAAAGTTCACTTATGCAAAAATAGCCAAATTAGCAGCGCCATTGTGCCACTCAAGACTATCAGTGTGCCATATTGTTATTATTAAGCTCAATACCTACGTGCTATTCTCTTTAGCATCGACTTTGTTTTTATAAAAATATAACAACCCTAATAAGTGAGATCATGCATGAACCTCATATATATTCATGGCTTAGATAGCGATGCTAATTCTACTAAAGGTCTATTATTAGACGAGTATTGCCAACAGCATCATCCTGATATCAGCGTACATCGTCCTGATCTAAACCAACCGCCACAAGTAGTATTCGATAAGCTAGTACATCTAGTAGAAGAATTGGGCAAAGGCTCTAAAGTCGTGTTAGTCGGCAGCTCATTAGGCGGTTACTTTGCCACTTTAGTCAGTAATCAAACAGGCTGTCCTGCGCTACTGATTAACCCTAGCACCCAACCACATATCACCCTACAGCGCTTTGATGCTGATAAAGGCGAAGCAAATGCTCTAAAGACAGACAGCTATCAAGATAGAGTGCTACATACTACTGATGGTGGCTGGGCATTGACTAAAGCTGACTTACAATGGTTTACGCGTCACACATTATCAACCGTCGAAAACCCAAGCGATGTTGAAGTCATGATCAAGAAAGGCGATGAATTACTCGATGCGAATTTATCAGCTGCGTTTTATCGTCAGCAAGGCGCTACCGTGACCCTACAAGCAGGTGGCGATCATCGTTTTAGTGACTTTGAGGCGCATTTGCCACAACTGCTAGAAATTTTAAAACAGTTATAGTGAGCGCTGTTCATTTAACAGACGACATTATATGACGCAAGCTATTGACTATCAGTGCTGACAGCCCCATTTTTAGCTATAATAGAGTAATAGAATTAGTAGTTTATAAAAATTAAGGATAGCATTTGTGAGTCAATATACTGCGCAATCATTAGAAGTTTTAGAAGGACTAGAGCCTGTTCGTCGTCGCCCTGGTATGTATACCGACACTACGCGCCCGAACCATTTGGCGCAAGAAGTGATCGATAACTCAGTCGATGAAGCCTTAGCAGGCTATGCTAAAACGATCAAAGTACAGCTCTATGAGGACGGCTCGCTATCGGTAGAAGACGATGGTCGCGGCATGCCAACCGATATCCATCCTGAATTTAAGCAAACAGGGATTGAAATTATATTAACCCGTTTACATGCGGGTGGTAAGTTCTCGACTTCTAATTATCAAGTATCAGGTGGCTTGCATGGCGTGGGTATCTCAGTGGTCAATGCTTTGTCGACACGCTTAGAAGTCACCGTATGGCGTGATGCTATCCAGTATGATATGGCGCTAGAGAATGGTGCACCAGTTACTGGTTTAGTAGAATCAGTCAGTCCTAATAAACGCAAGCGTGGTACTAAAGTGCACTTTTGGGCGGATGGTAGCTTCTTCGATACACCTAAATTTAACATCAAACAGCTCAAACATAATCTCAAGGCCAAAGCCGTATTAGCCGCTGGTCTGACGATTGAATTCGTTGATGATATCAATAATGAAAAGATTGTTTGGCAGTTTACTGATGGTGTAGTTGAATATTTAGCAGAGCAACTAGATGGTTTAGAGACGCTACCTGATGTGCCTTTTTATTATGATCATGAAGCTCAAGATGGCGAGCGCGCTGGGATTACTTTTGCGCTATCTTGGTTGCCTGAAGGCGGTACACCTGTGCAAGAGAGCTACGTTAACCTCATTCCTACGGCTCAAGGCGGTACGCATGTCAATGGCTTGCGTACCGGTATTTTAGAGGCGTTACGCGAGTTTTGTGATATTCATAACTTATTGCCACGCAGTGTTAAGCTGACTGCAGAAGATGTATGGGATGGGGTCAATTACATCTTATCGCTCAAGTTCTCTGAGCCGCAATTTTCGGGTCAGACCAAAGAGCGTTTATCGAGTCGAGAAGCGGCTGGCGCGGTGCAAACTTTAGCTAAAGATGCCTTTAGCTTATGGCTGAATAAACATGCGGATATAGGTGCGCAAATTGCAGAGTTGGCAATTAACAAAGCAGGTCGCCGCCTAAAGTCTGCCAAAAAGGTCGCTCGCAAGAAGATCACCCAAGGCCCAGCATTACCCGGTAAGCTGGCGGATTGTCGTGGTGACTTGCGTGATGGGGCAGAGCTGTTCTTGGTAGAGGGTGACTCCGCTGGTGGTAGTGCTAAGCAAGCCCGCGATCGTCATTATCAGGCGATATTACCCTTGCGCGGTAAGATCCTCAATACGTGGGAGGTGTCCTCAGATACGGTGCTATCGAGCCAAGAGATTCATGATATTGCTATCGCAATCGGGGTTGATCCTGCCTCGGATGATTTGTCTGAGTTACGTTATGACAAGGTTTGTATTCTTGCCGATGCCGACTCTGATGGTTTACACATTGCCACGCTGATTTGCGCATTGTTTGTGAAGCATTTTCCTGCGTTAGTTGATGCAGGGCATTTGTTTGTCGCGATGCCGCCACTGTATCGAGTTGATGTTGGTCGTGAGGTGCATTACGCGTTGGATGAAAGCGAGCTTGAGCATATATTAGCCAATGTGCCCGGCAATAAAAAAGCGCAGATTACTCGCTTTAAAGGCTTGGGTGAGATGAGCGCTGAACAATTGCGTGAGACCACAATGAATCGCGATACGCGTCGATTGGTACAGCTCGATATGGATGATATGGTATTGACCAATAGCGTAATGGATATGCTCTTAGCCAAAAAACGCTCTGCCGATCGCAAGACATGGCTTGAGCATAAAGGTAACTTGGCAGATATCGCTTTATAAGCTATGCGTTTTAAAACTCAATCTACTATAGCAGCGCTGATCAAATTTCATCCTTAAATACTGTTAAATATTTTGCTAATTATGGCAAATATTAATTCAGTGAACAGGTGTAAATGTTATGATGAATTAATTCTTTTTTTATAGTGCTGCTATGTTCTCTAAACCTACCGCCCGTTCTCAAGCGACTCGCTCCAAAATATTACCTAAGTTACGTAGAAAGGACTTAGGTAACCTTGTGCCTAAGCGTAATGGCACTATTGTACCGCCAATATCATCATGGCTAATGAAGGTAGCAGGGTGGCGTACGGTTGGTGAGATACCTAATATCTCGCAAGCCGTTGTCTTAGCCCTGCCGCATACTTCTAATGTTGACGGTGTTTATGCGTTGCCTAGCCTATTTGCGCTGGATATAAAGATCAGTATTATGGGTAAGCATACGCTATTCAAAGTACCTGTACTTAAGCAACTATTGACTTGGACAGGGATTATTCCTATTAACCGCAGTGTCAAAGGTTCAGTATTGCAAGCCAGTATTGATAAATTCAAAAGCGGCGAGCCGCTATTTTTAGGTTTGTCGCCTGAAGGCACGCGTGACTACACCCAAAGCTGGAAAACGGGCTTTTATTACTTAGCCGTAGGGGCTAATGTACCTATCTTGCCAGTAGCGCTTGATTATAATACTAAAGAGGTGCGTTTTTTGGCGTTGGTATATCCTACAGGTGATATCGATATCGACTTGCCAAAGATATATGAACAGTATCGTGGTGTGATACCTCGTCATCCTGAGCGTCTGTCAAAGCCGCTACAGGATATCAACAATAGTACCGATTAGATGAGGCTCTTCTCTCTGATTATTCTTGTGCTAGGCTGCTAATACCATGCCGAATAAGTTTTGATTAGTAGAAGATTTTTTATTGGTGATTATGTGTTTAAGGCACTGATACCACCGTCGATAGGCAAATTAACTCCCGTTATCATCGCAGCATCATTACTCGCCAAAAATACAATGGCATTGGTAACATCGTTAGGCGTGGCCGTTCTTCCTAACGGACAATGGCTGAGGAAAGGGTTAGAGCTAGTATCTGTTGTGACTAGACCTGCCGCGACAGCATTGATACGTACGCCACTTGCGGCATTTTTTAAAGCTAAGTCTTTTGTGGTTTTGTCAAAGTTATCTTTTTCGGCATTATAAGCATCAAGGTTCCAATCACTTGGTATATCTGTAAGTGTGGTAACATTAACGATATTACCTTTGGTCTTTATGAGTTCTGGAATGACAGACTGATGAATGCCAATTTCAGTATCTATATTGACCAGTACATCGATGTGGCCATACTTTTCGAGCACATGCTTTATCATCTCTTCGATCTGTGAAGATTCATTGACCTTGCAAGTTACAGTAAGGTGATTGCCTGTATTGATCCAAGTATGATCCTGTGGGAGATCTTTATAGATGTATTCTAATAAATCATGATTGATACCAACTAATACACAATTGGCTTCTTCTTTGGCAAATTTGAGCGCTGTTGAGCGTCCAATATCAGAATCTGCGCCAGTAATAATGACCACTTTATCGTTAAAACGTTTCATAATTTTTAATCCCTGTTATCATAAAAATTTCGTTATAGCATTAGGGTTATAAGTACCACATGATATATCAATATAACGGCTGAAATAAGCTGGTTATACAAATAAAATTTAGCAAATGGTTGTTTTAAATAGGGTTCATGTTTAATCCTATTTGTAAACTCATTTCATCATACCAAGTCATAGCTGTGAAAGCGATATAAGCCCAAGTAACACTACCGTTTATAAATAGAGGTCTTAATATTTTTTTATTTATTTTCAATTTATAACATGAGGTAAGCGCTGTGCCTGAACTGTTACCAACCGACTCCGACATTAGCAAAAAAATAAATGAGTTAGCTTGCTATGAGCAGATCGACGCTGAGCCTATTGCTGTTTTGGCAATGAGCAATTTAGAGGATAACTGCCAGCTGCAACAGTCCAGCTATTTATTGCCATCAGGAACGTTACGTTTATTAAACGGTACCTTGCATTTGCCTGCCGCGGCTAGTAAGGGCGCTATCGAAGGCGCACGCCAAGCCGTCATCAAGTCCGCACTAGCTTGGCAAAAGCGCTGTGTGCAAAAGGATGAACAAGATGAGCAGTCCTATTGCGTGCTCATCATCGATATCAGGCTCGATGATGCGCTAGCTAATACGTTCAAGACGAACAAAAAAAGCTCGCAGCAGTTAAGCCATAGCTTTGGTGCAAGCTACTTTATGGAAGAGCTCGTATTAGATATTAGTGAAACCAGCGGTGCATTACAAGTCTTTAGCTGGCAAGACTGGCAGGCGGCACTAGCGACTCTAAAGACCCCTTGTGATCTATGGCGATTTTTGAGCTATCATATCGAGCAGCTGCAAGATTCAATCATTAGAGGCATCGCAACATTTGACTCTGAAAAAAAGCTATTACAGCAGTTTAAAAATAGTACTAAATTGTTTGCCCAAGCTATCAGCGTAGATAATGCAGTCATTAGTTATGCTATTCAAGACAAGCCTAATGCTGCGCTCATCACTATGAGTTTGGCGCAAAAGCAAGGCAGTGCGACCGCGCAGATGTATCAGCAGCATATGCAACAGGCCGCTATGCTGTGGTCGCAGCTGAGCACACAGATGATTGAGCTTACTTATGAGAAGCTTGAAGGTTCTAACAACGTCAAAGCTACTAGCCTTGAGGCTAATAACAGTGATAAAGTCGCCGCTATGTCGGCTAAGCAGTGGCAGCAGCAGCTACTAGATGAGTCACTGTTTTCACGGCATGAGCTGGTGCGTACGATATATAAACACCCTAAGCAATCGGCTGTGATGATAGAGCAGGGATATGTAGTGCATCAGCACTCTTATGAGAGTCTAGGACGACACTATGTGTTAATATTCTATGGTCAAGGAGCCAATGCGCAGCAAAGTCGGCAAAAGATTCAACCTAACTTAGCCACCGTCGCCCAAGAAGTAGCCACACGCCTGCCACTAGAGGAGTTACATCACGTTATTGTGATGGGTATAGACTTTATAGGAGATGAAGAAGGTACTTTTATCGATATAGATCTATGGATTCAACCTATTGTTGCGATGACTGCCAAAGAGCGTCAGCTGACTAAGCAATTGCAGCGGTTAAGTCAGCAACAAAAACCTAAGCAGACGAGAGAGAAAAAGAGCCAAGTTAGTTCTAAGTCGACACCTAATCTTAAGCTGCCAAGCTTGAACCTTAGCCTTACTGTTCCAGCAAATATTCCTAATGATTAACATTCAAAGAGGGTTACTGGTTGTCTTAGTCAATCGTATTACGACAGCATTATTATAGTGAAAATAACACGCAAAAAAAGACAGCCTAGGCTGTCTTTTTTATATTTACGAAAAGATTTATAATTTACTTACTAGTGTCGTCAATCAGACCGCTACTAGGTAATGAGCCATTGTTAGCGTCATTATTGATGTCTACTGTATTGGTATTAAGATCACTAGTATCTACCGTGTCCGTACGCAGATCAGTAGCTGATGCACTTGGAGTCATCGAAGTACTAGGCGCTGCAGGCGTGTTATCGCTCACAGATTCTTTAACTTTTTCTTCAGTAGATTTGCTTGGTTGTAGCGCTGATTTAGCTTTTGCTTTCTTGCTTTCTTCATCCATTTTGTCTTGCATTTTGCTCAATAGACGAGCAGCAGCATCGCGACCACCTAGACCGAAAGATAGTGCGAAAGCAACGGCAACGGCGCCTAGCGTCAGACCGAAGGCTAGATTAACGATAGAATCAGCGATACCCATGGCTTTTAAGCCCATAGCCAGCACTAAGCCCATGATCAATACACGAACGATATTGGCTAAGAATTGTGAGCCTTTTTCAGAGCGCTCAACCACACCTGCAATGATATTAGCCAACCAAAAGCCGATAAATAAGATTATCGCGCCTAGGATAATGTTTGCGCCAAAAGCGATAAACATAGTGATAATAGCTGAGATTGCTTCAAAGCCTAACAGGTCAGCTGCAGCGATAGAAGCAAACAGCATGGCAAAGAAAATAATAGCGTAACCGACTAGATCAGAGATCTTTTTGTCGCCCATAGTTTCTTGCAAGCCGACTTTGGCGGGTAACTGGTTGATCTGAGTGTTTTCGATGAGACCCTTAACAATACCTGCAACCATACGCATGATGAAGTAGGTAACGACTAAGATAGCGATTGCCATAAAAATATTAGGCAAGGCTTCAACGATTTTGTTGAGCATATTGGTCGCAGGACGCGCGATAACTTCTATTTTTAAGGCTTCAAGTGCCGCTATAATCGTTGGGATGATAACTAACAAAAACGCTAATGAACCTGCAATATTAGGTAAACTGTTTTGCTCACTCAAACCTGCTTTTGAAGCAAGCTCTTGTACATTAACGGTAGAAACAAGGTTAGTAACAATACCACGGACAACTTTGGCAATGATATAACCGATGAATAGTACGATACCTGCTTTGAGGATATTAGGAATAGCGTCAAATATCTGGCTAACCATCAAGCTTAAAGGCGCGAATAAACCGTCGAGCTCTAGTTGACCTAATACCATCGTCAATACGATCAATAGGATAAACCAGTAGATGATATCAGCAATAGTACTACTCATAGGCTTAACGCCAGCTTGGGCACTTAAGCGTTCATCCATTGATGTCTTAGATAGTCCAGCGGTAACTGCTGTACGCACTACCGTTGCAACAACCCAACCAATCACACCAATAGCTATAGCAGCTACTAGATTTGGGATAAAGCTCAATACTTGACCAACCATATTAGCAAATGGTGCTGAGATAGAGTTTAAATTCAGCTGATTAAGCGCCGCTGAAATGGCAATAATAAAGATAAACCAAAAGACAACCTTAGAGATGATTCCCTCTATGTCATAAGATTTACCTGTTGATGAGTTCATACGCTGATTAACATTCACTTTAGCTAAAACATTGCGTACTACAGCAGCAATACCTAAGGCGACTAGCCAGCCAATAATGAAAATTAAAATGGCACCAATGATAGAGCCTATGGGCCCGCCAAGATAACCGTTGAATGATGTAAGCATTGGATTCGTCCTTTTTTCCTCAAATTATCATATGCTAGTAGCGAGGAGTATTACTCTTGAATTAATTAGCATATGAGTAGGGTTCTAATTGAAATTATTCTATTATCGCAAGAATACTTAACAGTTATCCTAAACTATCAAGCTTCGACCTAAGTATCATAACAGTATAATTAAGATCATAGTAAGGTTTGCCACTATTCAAATTTTGATAAAAAACAATTCATTTTAGGGTAAACAGTTGCGTAAAGTAACTCTTAAGCACTTTAACTCTCATTATCGATATTAACTAATACGTCGTGCCGTAATGATGTAAGTTATTAATAATCAAAATTATTATCGTATAACCCTAAGCTGTCTATCATAAAATGATTATATTAAGCTATTCAAATATAAGGCAGATACAGCTTAGCTGATATCATGTACTGAATAAAGATAGAAATCTTAACTTAGCATCATATTTGTGTGATAAGTTGTTATACAGATAGCTGTTAGTTACAAAGTATATACAATGATTTAATATTTTTATCTTATTAATGGTTCATAAAACCAAGATTTGTTATGATAGCCCTCAAATAATTATCCATACCTTTTTGATAACTCGAGAATATTTTATGAAAAAAATCACTACTTTAACAATCAGTGCTTTGAGCGCTGCTATTTTATTAACGACTGGCTGTAGCACTAACAATAAAGAAACGGCTGCTGCCAGTGTATCAATAACAGAACAAAGTACCGCTGAGCAAAAAGTAGGCTATAGCTTGGGCTACATGATGGCTGATGGTAATAAGGAATCTATAGCGGACTTAGATCTTGATACTTTTGAAAAAGGCTTTCGTGATGGCTATGAAGGTACTAAATCAGCCTTGACGCAAGAGCAAATGGAAAAAGTATTGACGGATTACCAAAAAGCTCAAGAAGAGAAGTTTGTAGAAGATATGGAAGCTAAAGTCGTAGAGAACAAAACAGCGGGCGCGGCATTCTTAGTGGCGAACGCTAAAAAAGAAGGTGTGATGGAAACGGCTTCAGGTTTGCAATATAAGATATTGACCGAAGGTACAGGTAAATCACCAAAAGCAACTGACGTAGTCGAAGTCAATTACGAAGGTAAACTGATCGATGGTACAGTGTTCGACAGCTCATATGAGCGCGGCGAGCCTGTTGAATTCCCATTGAATCAAGTTATCGCGGGCTGGACTGAGGGCGTACAGCTTATGAAAGAAGGTGCAAAGTATGAGTTCTATATCCCATCAGACATCGCTTATGGCGAAGCAGGAAATCAAGGTATCGAGCCTAACAGCACTTTAGTATTTGTCGTGGAATTATTAAAAGTAAAATAACCGACTTAGATTTTAGGTTAAAAAAAGCCCTCATAGTTTTTGCTATGAGGGCTTTTTAGTGGCTATTTTTTAGTGAATAACTGCTTAAAAGTGCAAGCTATAGCTTTTTCTGAAACACTTTTGAGTTGCGACCATTATAGTACTGCTGCTGGCGCGCCTCAGGTAAGCTGTCAGCATCAACCTCTGCAAAACCCTGCTCCACAAACCAATGCGCGGTACGCGTGGTCAATACAAATAGTTTGTGTAGTCCGTGGCTACGCGCTTGCTGCTCTAAAAACGCCAGCAAATCAGTACCGCGACTACCATTACGGTAATCAGGATGTACGGCGACACAAGCGATTTCTGCTGAGCTATCATCTAATGGATACAGCGCAGCGCAGCCTAAAATCATGCCGTCACGCTCAATGACACTATAACGATCAATCTCTTGCTCTAAGCGCTCGCGAGAACGTGCTACTAAAATACCTTGATCCTCTAGCGGTGCAAGCAATTCAGTCAATCCCACCACATCATCGATATCAGCATGGCGAATCTCTTCGTAAGGATCGTGACTGATCAAAGTCCCTGAACCATCGCGGGTGAACAGCTCTTCTAATAGCGCACCATTTTTGGCATAAGAGATAATGTGCGTGCGATGAACGCCTTGACGACAGGCACTACTTGCACAGTGCAAGAAATAATTTATCTCATTATTGACATCACGCTCACGTAAAAAGCGATCGACTTCATTAGGGATCATCTCATGCAGCGGGCGACCATTATCATTAATATCAGCTTCCTCTCCTAAGAAAATAAGCTTGTCCGCCTCCAAGGCTACCGCTGCGCTAAGCGCGACGTCTTCAGCTAATAAATTGAACACTTCGCCCGTCGCTGAAAAGCCCATTGATCCTAGTATCACGATATGATTATGAGCTAAGTTGTTTTTTATGGCATCGATATCGATGGAGCGTACTTCGCCCGTCATCTGGTAATCAACGCCATCACGGATGCCATAGGGGCGTGCAGTAACAAAGTTACCCGACACCGCATCGATACGTGAGCCGTACATAGGAGAGTTGGCCAAGCCCATGGATAACTGCGCCTCTATTTGCAAACGAATAGCGCCAACCGCTTGCAGAATCGGTGACATAGCAATACGCGGTGTGACTCGAATATCTCTATGTAGAGGCGAGTCAATACCGGCCTCTTGGAGGTTGTGCTCGATTTGCGGGCGCGCGCCATGTACGAGTACTAGCTTGATACCTAAACTATGCAGTAGCGCAAAGTCGTGAATAAGGGTACTAAAGTTAGGGTGCTTGACCGCCTCACCACCGAACATGATCACGAAAGTCTTGCCGCGATGGGTATTGATATAAGGTGCCGAGTTACGGAACCAATGAACGTATTCTGGGTTGATCTTAGGCATGGCGCAAGTCATCATAGTAGGGACAGTAAGTAGTAGAGAGAAAAAGGGGATAGCTGTAGTTTAACAACAACAAGTTTAACAACGACGATTTTAATAACTGTATTTTAACAGTCAGATTTTTAATGACTAGATTCTTGTCAATTATAGAATTACCATAGCAAAAATTATAGTTATGAGCTATCTTTTTATTTTAGCAAGTCGGTTATTATAGTGAGCCCTAATAGGTAGATAGTTGTTTTATACACAACCTCAACACGGGGTTAATGTGTTAAGAAAAAGTTTTTGTTATGCTAAGCGCTGTACCCTAATCTTTATGCTATATACTTGACTTTAAATCTGAATATTCTCGAATATAAATAATTTAAAACAATCGCCACTATTTCTTAATTTGTATTTTTAGTTTGTAAGACGCCGTATTTATCCTTATTGTTTTATCGATATCTTAATTAGGAATCTCAAATATCATGAAAAAAACCAATTCTTTTGCTAATCCTTTCGCCGCTTGGAGTGGTCATCGCTTATTTCATGTCGTTGCTGGTACGCTAGTTGGCGCTATGGTTGTCACTCAAGCCTCAGCTATGTTGCCAACGCCAGAGGGAGCAGCTGATCCTATAGCTATGCAAATAGCCGCTAGTAGCGCTTCAAATAACAGTGCTTCAAATGCGCAAGCAGTAAGCAGTAAAATTACGGCATCCTTGATCACTGTTGATGCTAATGGTCTGGAGTCGTTATCGCCAGTCACTAATAGTACTCGTCTGCAGTCAGGTAATGTGTTGGAGTATCATGGATATTTCACTAATAATAACGCTGATCGTGTACGTAAAATGACGGTTACGATGAGTATTCCTCAGCAAGTTGAGTTATTGGGCGGCGTAGCACCAGACTTCGCTTTTGCAAGTGTTGATAACAGCACCTTTGCGCGGATGCCATTACGTGGCCAGATGAATGGTCAAAATCAAGAGATCCCTTTACAGTTTTACAAGTCAGTGCGCTGGAATCTAGAAGGCGTGGGTCTCAATGACACGGTGATGGTTAAGTATCGTGCGCGCGTTAAATAGATAGTTTAACTGTCTTTTAATTAACGACGTTTTAAATTAACAGTGCTTTAAATTAATAATAGTTCCCAACTTTTAACATGCAGCACTATCCTTTTTTAGGGTAGTGCTTTTTTATAGCCTCGCATATTTGCTTTTGGATTTATCCGTAATCAACTGCTTAATATTAGCAATTTGTAGGGTGGTTGCTTGATTGCCCGCGGCGATTAAAGCGCGGCGCTGGCTGGTATCTAATGAGCTGATATGACTAACTTTTGGCGTAATAATGATATCGGCACGGTTCAGCTCTGTATTAGCACGCTTGCCGTTGGTGGTGTTCGTGGTTAAGTTTTGCTCTAACAAACCCCAAAAGCTGCCTAATGATTTAATATTCAACATCTGACTAGATGTCTTTGGCGCCCTGCTATCAGTAGCGGTTACATCGACAGCGATGACGATATCTGCGCCCAAGTCAAAGGCGCTATCGACGGGTACTAAGCTGACCACGCCGCCATCGATGTATTTTTTACCGATTTTTTCGGGAATGCGTGGCGAGATAAATATATTGGGCACGCTACAAGAAGCTTGTACAGCAAGTCCAGCATTACCTGTGCTAAAAACGGCTTTGGTTAAAGTGTCTCTGTCTGCTGCAATCGCGGCAAAGCTAATCGGAAAATCTTCTATAGACTGTCCCATGACATTGGTATTAATAAAATTCTTAAGCTTAATGCCTTCAATAAAACCTTGATTGGACCAAGTAAAATCAATCAGCTCATTATCAGCGGTTGTTAAGGCTAATTGCTCAAGTCGATTAGCAGTGATCCCGCTGGCATAGAGACTACCCACTAAGCTGCCAACGCTGGTACCTACTACTATGTCTGGGGTGATGCCGCTTTCTTCCAAAGCCTTAATCACACCAACATGCGCAAAACCCTTAGCCCCGCCACCGCCTAGCACTAAAGCCACGCGCGGCGCTTCTACCACTGGCGTTATAGGTATAATAGCTGGAGTCGTAGTGCTACAGGCACTCATTAGCAGAGCTGATGCACCAAATAAGCTGGTATAGACAATAGATCTAATCAAAGAGACACTCGCCATAAAAAGCCTTAGTATTAAATTTTTATTCCCAGTAGTAGCTTAGCATAATCTATTAAATTATCCGCTATTGTGATTTTGCATAATGGTTTGCTGGGCTAAAGTGCCAGCCTACACGACATTAGTGATATCTGTTTGAATTTCAACACGCCCTAGTTAAAACCCATTATTTATATAAAAGGTCATTTATTCATTCTGCAAAACTCTGTCGATATGCTAATCTAATTCTAAAAGTTATATGACTAGGACTTTCGATGCCAACACCTGCTATACAGACGATAAACACTCCCGTGGATAGTGAATCTTCAGCGCTAGACATGTCAGTCTCAGCGCTGCCTGGGGTTGGGCCAAAGGTCGCCGATCAGCTGACGCAGTTAGGTATCGTCCGTATATTTGATCTGCTGTTGCATCTGCCGCGTGGCTACGAGGATCGTAGTCGGCTGGTCTCTATAAATGATGTTGCGCATGGGCAGACGGCTCTCATTCAAGGACGCGTCGTACATGTCGATAATAAGCGCAGTGGCATGACCGTGATAATAGATGACGGTACGGGTACAGTGGGATTGCGATTCTTTAAAGTCTATCGCGGCCTTGAGCAAACTATGAGTCTGGGCACTGAGTTGCAGCTATTCGGAGAAGTCAAAGTCAGCCGTTATGGTAAACAGATACATCATCCTGAATATCAAATCATCACAGGCAATACGGCCTTCACTGATATTGGATTACAGCCGATTTATCCGACTGTAAAGGGCTTACATCAGAATAAACTACGGACGTTAATTAAATTGGCGCTACAAACCGTGCGCTCTCAAGGTCTGCCGATGACCTTGTTTACACGAGAGGATTTTGCGGTAGTCGCTGACTTGCCATTAGCGCCTTTTGAGCCTACAAAACCTGTCGTAGTTGAGGAGGATGCAGAAGATATCTTTTCGACCTTGGCGCGTCGAGTTCCTGACAATAGCTTCAACGACAGTGCCAATAACAGTGTTAGCAAAGCTAGCCCTACTATATATAACCATAGTAATACCAGTAGTCTAGCGCCTAATGCTATCAATAGCGCTATCAATAATAATGTCTATAATCTGACTATATTTGAAGCGTTAGTACTCCTCCATACTCCGCCAACTTATACTGACGCCAACCAGCAATATAAGCTGTTAACCCAGCTTACGGCCCGCAGCCATGCCGCTTGCCAGCGCTTAATCATTGAAGAGCTAACCGCGCATCAGCTCAGCCTATTGTATCGGCGTCAGCAACTGCATAAGTTTAAAGCGCCGAAATGTGCTAATAAGAGCCCATTGTCAGATCAGTTGTTTGCAGCCTTGCCGTTTGAGCTGACAGGCGCTCAGCAAAGAGTCATAAAAGATATTACCGCTGATATGGCAACCTCTATTCCGATGCTCAGGCTAATACAAGGCGATGTTGGTTCAGGTAAGACTTTGGTAGCAGCAGGAGCAGCAGGCTACGCGCTTGATAGTGGCTGGCAAGTGGCAGTCATGGCACCGACTGAGATATTAGCCGAGCAGCATTTATTGAACTTTAAGCAGTGGTTCGAGCCATTGGGTATTGGCGTGGGTTGGCTGGCAGGTAAACAAACGGCTAAGCAGCGCCGTGAATCACTTGCAGCGGTCGTAGATAATACGGTGCAAATCGTCGTTGGTACTCACGCGCTCTTTCAAGATACGGTGCAATTTGCCAAGTTGGGTTTAGTGATTATCGATGAGCAGCATCGCTTTGGGGTTGAGCAGCGGATGGCGTTGACTAATAAAGGCGTCGCTGGCAGTACGCCACATCAGCTGATCATGACCGCAACCCCAATACCACGGACGCTGGCGATGAGCGTCTATGGCGATATGGATACTTCTATCATTGATGAGCTACCACCAGGACGGACGCCTATTACTACCGTCACTATCGATCGTAACCGCCGTAACGATGTGATTGAGCGTATTGCTATTAACTGCGAAGAGGGCAGACAAGCTTATTGGGTATGCTCGTTAGTTGAGGAGTCTAGCGTGTTGGACGCGCAAGCGGCTGAGGCAACTTTCGAGGATCTTAATGAGCGCTTAGACATTCGCATTGGTCTGGTGCACGGCAAGATGAAGTCGGTCGATAAGCAAGCGATTATGCAGCAGTTCAAAGCTGGTGAGCTGGATTTATTGATTGCCACGACGGTCATCGAGGTCGGAGTCGATGTGCCCAATGCTTCCTTGATGGTCATTGAAAATGCTGAGCGTTTAGGACTTTCGCAACTGCATCAATTGCGCGGGCGCGTAGGACGTGGGCGGGCTAAGAGCTATTGCGTGCTGCTGTATCAAAAGCCACTCTCTGAGACAGGTACTGAGCGCTTGAATGTGCTACGCGATAGTACCGACGGTTTTGTAATCGCCCAAAAAGACTTAGAGCTGCGCGGACCTGGAGAGTTATTAGGTAAACGACAAACCGGTAATATTGGCTATTATCTAGCGGATCTAATCCGTGATGAGCAGCTATTCGCTATTGCGCAGCGTCTCGCCAAGCACTTGATTGCAGACAGCACTCGCAAAGCTGACGTCAGTCAATTGATCCACCGCTGGATGCCTGAGGCCAGTCGCTATACTAATGCTTAAAGAAAAGTTTAGCGATTAGCTTACGTATAATTCTTAACTATTATCTAGGGCGTGTTGAACATTCATAAATGAGCACTGCTGATAGCTACTAGTTTATCAAAGCCGTGTTCTAGTCTAAGTGAAAGTGAAAGTGAAAGTGAAAGTCGCAGGTAATGCAGATGCCTTGGTTAGCTGTTTTTAGTTAGACGGTTACAACGAATAGAGCGATTTTAGCATCAACCTGCAAGGACAGAACTCTTTTTTGCCGCTTCATTGCTAAAAATAGACGCTTAGAAAACTCGTCTTACCATTTTTATCTGCGAAGCGCCTAAAAAATAGTCACTGTCAGTGCCACGATCGAATGTTCAACACGCCCTATACTTTAAATAAAAAAAGGATAGCCAACGCTATCCTTCCCCCTACCCAAAAATCAACTTTCTAGAAAGCGTTTAAAGTAATACTTTACTTCTCTTTTTTCTTACTCTTAGATTTTTTCTCAGGTTTCTCTTTCTTTGCTTTCTTCAGATCCTTTTTAAGATCTTTAAGACGTTGCTGCTGAGTCTTGATTTCTTGCTTGGTTTCTTTAATGTCCTTTTTTACTGCTTTTACTTTCTCTTTATTAGCCATGATTGATTCCTTGTTTTATGATTTAAATATTAGGATATATCTTCATTCAAAAAAATCGAAAATTCAAAGTAGCGTAAGATCAAAGGGTTTTATTCAGTGATAATAAAGCCATGATTAAATAATGGTTTTAATAAGGCATATATAGATAGTAGCATATTGCCAAGATAACTCAAGGGTAAACTGAAGCCAATATGTAAATATTTCTTCAGATAGATTTTAGTTAATTTAAATCATCTAACAGCAGTCCTCACACTTTTTATTGTTATTATGACTATACATGTCTATATTTAAGAAAAGGAGAAGAGTCATGCTAACGGATAGTCAAGCGATGTATGAGGAGAAGTCTTTTTGGTTACGAGATTATGGTTTTTATCATCCTAATAAAGCCCTTGATAGCCATATTACAGCTGATGTTTGTATCATCGGTGGTGGCTTTAGTGGCCTTAGCACCGCTTACGAATTCAAAAAAGTTAATCCGAACGCCACCGTTGTCGTCATTGAAGCGGCTATTATTGGCTATGGGGCTAGTGGGCGTAATGGCGGTTTTAGTATGAAGCTGTTTGGATTAGAGCCTGAGGTAACGGTATGGCGCTGGGGTGAGCAAAAAACGGTTGAGGCGCATCATTATATGAGCAAAGCGGTCGCTCATGTACGCAAGCTTAACGAGGAGCATAATTTTCAAGCAGATTACAGGCACACGGGCATGTTTCGTGTTGCCTACAGTGATAGGCAACTAAAGAGGCTGGATAACACTTATGCACTATTTCAAAAGCTTGGCATCGACAGCGATATGTCTTGGTGCTCTAAAGATAGCCTAGCGGCAGAGTTTAAAACGGCTAAATTCCTTGGCGCAACTTATGAGTCCGAAACGGGACTGTTAAATCCTTGTAAACAAGTTCGAGAGCTTAAAAGAATCTGTTTGCAGCTAGGGGTTGTCATTTATGAATCTACTCCTGCAATAGACATTCAAGAATCCAAAACTATTAAAGTAACCACGCCAAAAGGTAGTATCACTAGCGAAAAGCTGGTGATCTGTACCAACGGTTATACGCGTAACTTACCTAGTGTTAATCTCAAAAGCGTCAACCTTAAAAAGCATCAGCTGCCAGTCTGGACTTATCAAATAGTCACAGAGCCGCTAACGGTGGAGCAATGGCAGTCTATCGGCTGGCAAAACAAACAAGCATTCGAGGACAACAGACAGTTGGTACATTATTTTCGACCGACCGTCGATGGACGTATTACCATGGGTGGGGGCATGGTCGATGTGGCTTATGGCAGCAATATGGATAAAGATATTAATCCAAAAGCATGGCAGCACTGCGAAAACCATCTGAAATGGCTTTATCCGCAACTCAGTGAGGTAAAAATCGCCTACAGGTGGGGCGGACCGACCTCTGTTAACATTGATATGACCCCAGAAATTGGGTTTTTGAATTCTAAAAAAATAATTTACACTTGTGGCTGCATCGGTCATGGTGTGTCGCTCACGCATCTTAATGGCAAGCTCATTGCGCAATTGCTCAGTGAGCAAAGTAGTGATCTAACTGACTTTTGGATCGTCAATCGCAAAGCTATTCGCCTGCCAGGTGATATCATTAGCTGGTGTAGCGCCAAAGCGATCAGCCAATCCTTAAAGCTGGTTGATAAGTTTGAAGAGCGTGGTCTTTATTAGCGCGACTGGTATAAACTTGCCAGCTTGCTATTTTTATATCGTAAATAAGCCTTATGTTATGGAAGAGTAAGCCTTTGACCCATTTGATCAATATAGAATTTTTCGCCATCGACGCTGACCTCCGCCACCCCACTATAAAAATATCGAGAGTCATCGAATTGATAAGGAATCACCAGCGCACCACTATGGTCTACGTAGCCCCATTTATCGTTTTTTTTGACTGCCATTAATCCTTCTTTAGAAGGATAAACCTTGTCATATTCTATCTCGGTTAGCCGCTGCCCTGAGGGTAGTATATAGCCATATTTGTCGACAATCATCACCGCCGCTACGCCTTCAAAAAACGGATCAGCGTTGTCATAGATAAAAGGCGTGAGCAGCTTACCTGAGGTATCAATTAGCGCATACTTATACGCCTTTCGAACAAAGGCTACGCCATCTTGAAATCTAGCAGCATTATCATAAATGAATGGAATGACAGGCTTGCCTTGTAGATCAATATAACCATCCTTACCATTGAGTTCAGCAGAGGCTCTATCGCTATTGTAATTGCTCAAAGAGTCGTAAATAAAAGGCACATGAATGTTATTGCTCTTATCGATCATGCCCCATTTGCCTTTTTGCTCAACGGCTGCATAGCCCTGCTTAAAGCCCTCATAGGCTACATTCTGATATTGCAGCGGAATCTGCACCTCACCTTTAGCATCAATAAATCCCCAACCGCCTGCATCAGGATTAAAGATACCGTTTGGTGGGTTTTGATTGACCGCCCCTAACCCTTCAGAGAATTCACGCGCATTATCAAATATAAAGTCGGTAACAAAGTCTCCTTGCTTATTAATATAAGCGTTCTTCTTGCTAGCAAAATCCATAACGACTGCAACTCCTTCTGAAAAAGGGTAAATCAGGTCGTACTTTGGCGGAATAATCTCCATCCCATCCGTATCAACGGCACCGTAATAAGGAACGTATCCAACAATAGCCATATCATCTTGCAGACAACCCAAATAGGTATAAGGGCCCGATTGAAATTCTGGATGCACGCAGTATTCGATTTCAGAACTACTGGCCTGTACATAGCCGCTAATAGCCAATGTGCTGATAATTAATAGTTTAGAAAAATGCATTAATGATCCTTATTTGTAGATGTCTAACAGACCGTACTACTATACCGTATTATCCTAGTGACTCTGCAAGTCTCAGCAACTTTCACAATAGCCCATTAAATAAAGTATAATTGCTAGTTGTTGTTATCTATCAGTTTTTTATTGCCTTTGATTCAGTGATTAGCCTTGTTCGAATGCCTACCTTTAGTTATCAGACAGATATAGAGATTGATTATGAGTGACCTTCCAGATTCTAGTGATAAGCCTACGCCGCAACCCCTAGTCGAGTCCGAGCCGATGCTTAAGTCAGTGCCAGTATCTGAGACTCAGCTGCCGCCATATCGTCAAGCAGACTCAAGCTCGCCTGCGACTAAGCTACCAGTCTGGTTAATTCCAGTACTAATCGCTGTGCTTATTGGCGGAGTGCTTCTAGGCAAATACTGGGGCGCTAATAGTGCTGATACTGATGCGCAAGAAGTCGCTACTAATGTACAGACTAATGATAAAAATGGTGAGGTTATTGATACAGAGCAAACAGTACTATCAGTCGAAACTGTGATGCCAAGCCAAGATAATATCGGCAATACTTTGAGCGCTGACGGGACGATTAGCGCGAAAGACACTGCCAATATCAGTGCCAAAGTGAGTGGTGTGGCGATTGAGCAAGTCTTAGTTGAAGAGGGTCAGCGGGTTAAGGCAGGTCAAGTGCTCGCCATCTTTGATACTGATGCGGTACAGCAGCAAATTCTGCAAGCAGAGGCCGACGAAGCAGAAGCACAAGCCACCCTTGCTAATGCCAAAGCAGATGCTGCAAGAGTGCTACCTCTTATAGACATTGATGCGATCAGCCGTCAAGAAGCAGATCGTTATCGTACCTCAGAGCTACGAGCGCGAGCGGCCTTGCAATCGGCTAGAGCACGGCTCAGTAGCCAGCGTTTAAGCTTATCTAATGCCACAGTGACTGCGCCTGTCAGCGGTATTATCAGTGAAAAGCTAATCGAAGTTGGGCAAGTAGCAGGCGGTGAGCCATTATTTACTATTATCAAAAATGGCACCTTAGAATGGCAAGCGGACATCGATCCCAAGCTCATTGGTGAGGTAAAAGTAGGTACGCCCGTCAAAGTGAGCCTATCGCAAGGACAGTCAGTAATGGGAGAGGTGCGCCGTATCGCACCAACCGCCAGTGACAATCGTCAAATTACTATTTATGCCAGTCTCGCTAGTAGTAGTAATGCTCGAGCTGGCATGTATCAAACGGGCGAGTTCTTATTAGGTAGCGTCAGTATGCAAATGGTGCCTAATAGTGCGATTATCAGTAATGATGGTTACGACTATGTGATGCTAGTGACTGATATCAAAACCACTAATGACAAAACCGTCGGGCGCGTCAAACGTGAGCGTGTGCAGCTAGGCGCGCGCTTCGGTGAAAATGTTGCGATTGCAGAGCCGTTACCAGCAGATAGTCGCTTAGTAAAGCAAGGTGGTAGCTTCTTAAATGAAGGCGATCTTGTACGTGTGGTCGAGAGTAGTACTAATAGCGAAACCAACACTAATGCTAGCGCCGTAGCTCAAGCAACAAACTCAACGGCCTCAGTACGAAAATCAGTACAGAAATCAGCGCAGGCATCCTCATGAGTATGAATGCGTCGGCTTATTCGATTCGAAATCCGCTAGTCGCTATTCTTTTATTCGTGCTCTTAACCATGGGTGGAATATACGGTTTTGGGAAGATGAAAGTGCAGGAATTTCCTGATATTGATTTCCCGTCTGTAGTAGTGACCGTAACCTTACCTGGTGCTGATCCCGTACAACTAGAAAACGACGTCGCCAAAAAGATTGAAAACAAGTTAACCAGTATCAATGGTATCGATCATATTCGTACCACCGTACAAACAGGCGCGGTAACGATTGTTTCTGAATTCGTGTTAGAAAAAGATATTCAAGAAGCGCTCGATGATATCCGCTCCGCAGTCGATGAGATTCGTGGCGATCTACCAGCTGCTGCCAATGATCCGATTATTACTAAAGTCTCGACCTCAGGGTTTCCAGTAGTGACCTATTCAGTTGCTGCGGACAATATGAGCGTTGAGGATTTGTCGTGGTTCGTCGATGATACGATTACCAAGCGTCTATCGGATATACCTGGCGTTGGTTCGGTTAATCGTATCGGTGGGTTGCAGCGTGAGATTAGAATTGCAGCAGACCCTATCGTGCTCAGTGGATTACAGCTCTCTATCGTGCAGCTATCGCAGCAGATAGCAGGTATTCAGCAAGATGGTGCGGGCGGGGAGGCTGAAGTCGGTAATGCGACGCAAACTATCAGAGTATTGGGTGCAGTTGAGCGCGCTAACGAGTTGAACAATTTACAGATTGCCGTACCGATAGGCGGGACACAAGCGCTAGGACGTATGGCAACCATCACCGATGCTCCGGCTGATCGTAGTTCAGTGGCTAAGTTAAATGAGCAAACCGTAGTGGCCTTCAACATTGTACGCTCGCGTGGTAATGGTGAAGTTGAAGTAGCAGAACGGGTCGATGCCGAGCTTGCCAAACTCAGTAGTGAGATGAGTAGTATTACTATAGAAAAGGTCTATGACCGCGCCGTACCAGTAGCAGAGGATTATAAAGCGTCGCTCACTATGCTGATCGAAGGAGGTATCTTAGCCGTCATCGTGGTCTTTTTATTCCTGCGTAATATTCGTGCAACCATCGTCACTGCCGTTGCGTTACCACTGTCCATTATTCCTACCTTTTTAGGGATGTACTTATTCGACTTTAGCCTTAATATTATTACTCTACTAGCTTTATCGTTAGTCGTTGGCGTATTAGTTGATGACGCTATCGTTGAGGTTGAAAACATTATTCGCCATTTACGAATGGGCAAAACACCTTATGAAGCGGCGATGGAAGCGGCTGATGAGATTGGCTTAGCAGTAGTGGCTACGACCTTTACGCTGGTCGCAGTATTTTTACCAACGGCCTTTATGGGCGGTGTTGTCGGTCAGTTCTTCCGTCAATTTGGTTGGACGGCTGCTATCTCAATCGTGATGTCTTTGCTAGTCGCACGTCTGATAACGCCGATGATGGCGGCTTATATATTGCGGCCTGAAAAGCATCGAGTCGAAAAGCAAAGTAGAGTCATGACAGGCTATCTTAAAGTGGTTTCGTGGACACTGAGTCATCGCTGGATAACCATGGGCACAACGCTGCTGTTATTTGTCGGTTCACTAAGCTTAGCAGGACTATTGCCGACGGCGTTTATTCCAGATGACAATGGCAATCAGACGCGCGTATCGATAGAGCTGACGCCTGATGCTGAGCTGGCTGATACTGAGCGCGTCGCTGAAATGGCTAGTAGCCGTATCTTGGCAATGCCTGAGGTTAGCAACATTTTTACCTCTGTTGGAGAGGCACAAGCCACTATGGAGGCAGGCTCTAGCGGCGGTAGCAAAGCCAAAAACATTGCCAATCTAGATATCGTGCTCGTAGCGAGAGATGAACGCGCTTTCAAAAAATCGATAGAACGTGAAATCAGTGCTTTGATGGAAGAGGTGCCTGGTGCGCGCTTTACCGTTGGTATAGGCAGTGGCGGCGGTAGTGGCTATAACTTCTCTTTAACCAGTAGTAGTCCAGAGATTTTGGAGCAAACCGCTCAGAAAATTATGACCGAGGTGCGTGCGCTACCAGCCGCAGGAGCGGTCACTAGCGATCGAAGCTTACCTAGACCGGAGCTGACGGTCATTCCCGATCGATTAGCCATGGCTGACAAAGGCGTGACGACGCAAGATATCGCCTCAACGCTACGCATAGCGACAGTTGGCGATTATGAGCAGCGTCTCTCCAAGCTCAATCTCGATACGCGTCAGATACCTATCGTGGTGCGTCTACCTGATGTCGCCAAACAAAACGTTACGCAGCTAGAAGGCTTATACGTGCTCAATAGTCGTCCGACAAGCGAAGGCGTGCGTCTCGGTGAAGTCGCTGATTTAGATTTTGGTACAGGGCCTGCGCAGATCAAACGCCTAGATCGTGAACGAGCTATTAGTGTCACGGTGCAACCTGCGGATGGTGAGCTTGGTGAGTTAGTAGAAGCGGTCAAACAGACTCCTACGATGCAGAATTTACCATCAACAATCAGTATCGTTGAACAAGGTCAAGCTGAGAACATGGCTGATCTATTTAGTGGCTTCATTATCGCGATGTCGGTTGGTATTGTTTGTATTTTAGGGGTGCTTATTTTACTTTTTGGCAAATTATTGCAGCCTTTTACTATTTTGATGGCGCTACCACTATCGATTGGTGGTGCGCTTGCAGGTCTAGTTATCACGGGCAGCAGCCTATCGATGCCATCGATGATTGGCTTTATTATGCTAATGGGTATCGCGACCAAAAACTCAATTCTGCTCGTTGACTACGCTATCATCGCGCAAAATCGTGGGCTTGCACGTCTCGACGCTATTATTGATGCTTGTCGCAAGCGTGCGCGGCCGATTATTATGACCACAATTGCTATGGGCGCTGGTATGTTGCCACTAGTGTTCGGTTGGGGTGACGCTGATCCGACTTTCCGTCGTCCGATGGCGGCAGCGGTATTAGGTGGTTTAGTAACGTCAACGTTGCTTAGTCTAGTGGTTATTCCTGTGGTTTATACCTTGATGGATGATGTGTCAGGATTTTTTACTAAGTTGCTAATGCCGCAGGATAAAAGTAAAAAGCAAGCGACTGATAGTCCATCTGTTGATAACACTAATTAACGCTACAGAAATTAATACTACAAAGGAGTGTTGTCATGAGTCATTTTTTATCGAACGTCGCCGCGCATTATAAGAAGCCATTGCTCAGCATAGCACTATTAGCAGGATTGATCGGTAGTACACACGCTACCACTTATCTAATTGTGCCTGATAATAGCAATGCGCGCTTTGAAATTGATCATTTCAATACTTCAACCAATACGGGTGGTTTTTACAATATAACAGGTCAACTGCAATATGACCCTGATGCTAAAATAGGTAATATCTCAGTTGTCATTCCAGTAAATAGCTTAAACACGGGCAATAAAGCTTTTGATAATGTGCTTATTAGTCCTGACTTTTTTGATGCTGACAAATATCCGCTGATTTCTTTTGAATCCACTAACTGGCACTTTGTAGATACTAATGCTAATGGTGTGGGAGTTGGCGATGTGGTAAAAGTCGATGGTAATTTGACCATGCACGGTAGCACTCATCCTGTCACTCTAAGTGCTACTAAGTTTAACTGTTACTTTAGCTTTATTGCCAAAAGCCAAGTCTGTGGTGGTGATTTTACCACCACTATTGACCGCCGAAAATGGGATATCAGCAAATATACTTTGCTTGGTATTACCGAAATGGTCAAATTAAAAATTCAAATCGAAGCGGCAAAACAGTAAGTGTTTACCGTATAACTATTTACCCTATGGAAAAGGCCAAAACTTAACCTAAGTTTTGGCCTTTTTAATCATTAAGACAGGTGAGCGCAGCTATGCAACATAAGATATCTAATCGTAAAAATACTTGGCTGATTCCGTTCGCTTGTCTATTAGTCGGTGGTGTGTTTTTAGGAATATCTACTAATCTTGCCAAATTCGCTATTGAAATTGGTTTGACGCCATTGGGTTATTTATTTTGGTCAATAGCAGGGGCGGCGCTAATTTTGCAGATTGTTGCTTTGATACAACGAGATACTCTACCCTTAAATAGCCGAAATCTAGAATATTATGTCATCGCTGCATTAGTTAGTGTTGCAGGCTCTAATCTGATTTTTTTCTCAGCGATTCCTCATGTCGGGGCGGGTTTTGTCGCGCTGATTATTGCGCTACCTCCTTTATTAACCTATTTGGGCGCTTTATTACTCAGTATTGAGCGCTTTGATAAATGGCGCGCTCTTGGGGTAGCCGCAGCCTTAGCGGGCGCTGGGGTGTTAGCCGCTCGTAAATTTGCAGCGCCTGATGCTAGTCTGTTTTGGATAGTGCTAGCACTTTGTGGGCCTGTACTGCTCGCTATAGGTAATATATATCGCTCACTGCGCTGGCCTGCTGACGCTTCTGCTATCGCCTTAGCCCCTGGAATGCTGATTGCCGCCGCTTTAATGTTAGCAGCAGTCACTTTGCTACCAAGTTTCTCACTGACTATTCCATTTAACCAAGCTCAACCCGTAATACTAATCACAGTACAGGCTTGTATATTTGCCGCGCAGTTCTTATTACTATTCTTATTACAAAAGACAGGCGGACCAGTATTGCTTAGCTTACTTGGTGCAATTGGTGCCGTCGTTGGCGTCCCTGTTGCGGTATTTTTGCAAGGAGAGGCACCACCAGAAGGGCTGATATTAGGAGCTTCTTTGATTGCGCTGGGTGTGGCTTTAGTGACTTGGGGTGGGGTTAGAATGGCAAAACCTATTAGTGATAAACTTTAAAATACTTCACTGTTTCTGAAAAGTACTTTTATTGATACAAATAATATTTACCTCAAAATAGATGACCTTTATCATTTCATATAAGTGATAAAGGTCTTTTTATTGATAGATAATTAGTAAAGCATGTACATTATATTCGATTTTTTGAATATAAAGCTGTAGCTTAAACAGTAAGTAGTTATTTTTAATAAATTATTTATCGATTGATCACCTAAAAGCGTGGCCTAATGAGTTCACTAGGACAGGGAAGTTGTAGAAAAAATTTATTAACTAGGAGAATATTATGAGAGATGCCAAGATTAAAAATGAGGATAAAAAGGCCATCGCTGCTGAACAGGAACAAAAACAAATTACGAGTATCCAAGAAATCTATGAAGATAAAAAGCTAAGTGAAATGAAAGATATGCGGTTTGATTTTTGTGGTCTTATCGGCAACTCTATAAATAACTATTTAAATTACCTCAAAGAGCAAAAGTTAAATACCCTAGAGCACTGTAATGGAAAAGATCAATCTTGTTCTTGCATTGGACCTGATGGAGGCAAATGCAAACAAGTTCGATTACCTAATTTCGAGCCTTGCGTATCTATAGCATGGGGCGATAGCGACTGCGCCTGTTTTGAGACGGACGATGTTGAAGTTGCGATGATCTCAATCTGTAATTGCTACTCAAACATTACTTTTAGCAATGTGCGTATCTCATACCTTTACGTCACTATGGCTGACGGCTCGCCTGTACCCCTGATGCCTGATGGTACGCCTTCGGTACAAGTCATACCTGTAGGACCTATATGCTTTGGCGATGTAGGACCTTGTATAGAGGGCGGCAATAACTGCGTATCACGAGAGATCGTCATACGGACTCGTGGCGCAAAAAGTGGTAAGTATAGAATCAATGTGGTCGGAATTTGCTATGAAGTGGTGCTCAAGCAACTTCATAATACTTGTCTAGAGTTAGAGCTATGTAAGGACTGATACGATAGAGTGTTATGGTAAAAACATAGTCCCACAAAAAAGCGCAGTCAAAATAGGACTGCGCTTTTTGCATTCAGTGGTTTTAAAATAACTTTACTCAAAGCAAATATAGGCAGCCTCATTACAAAAGGTCTGCTTGCCATTCTTAAATCCTGCTAAAGCTTGCGAGTTGGTTCTAATAGCCTCAATAGCATCTTTTGCTTCTATAACGACTAAAGTTGCTGGCACTCCTACCTTTATTTCAGTCTCAAAAGATAATAGCTTAGCTGCATTTTTAGTAATCATTGCAAAAGCGTCTTTCATTTCATCGTCAGTCGATAGCTGAGCGATATTGACATACATATTAGCCATACGAATTAATGAAGCATCACCGAAAGGCGTAAAAGCATTTAAAATATTATTACTAGAGATGGTCGTATTGATACCCAGATCGGCAAATTGATTGGCGTTGACTGTGCCTCTAGGAATGAGCTTCTCATAGTCACTACCATTAATATAAATATCAGTGGCTGGCAAGACGATCAAGGTGATGTCTGCCTGCTTCAATAGTCCTGCCATCTCGCCACGTTTCATATTATCCATTGCCGCAAGCTTAGTCACATGACCGATAGAGACGCGACCTTGATAATTACGCTTGATCGTCTCCTCAGCTACTTTTGGAATAGTTGAACCCTCAGGATCTAAGTCAAAGTCTAAATGAAAATCCACATCAACATCGAATTGTTCAGCGATATCAAATATCATCTCGATGTGCTCATCAGGATTATCATCTTTATAAGGACAGCCACCGATCAGATCAGCACCTTCTGCTAGGGCTTGTTTGAGTAGTTTTTGAGTTAGAGGCTTAGTGGTTAGTCCTGATTGCGCAAAGGCACAAAGCTCTATATCAATAGCAAAGGCATACTTTTTTTGCACTCTCTTTAGTGCTACAAAACTACGCATCTCTGTTTTTTCGTCAGTCTCAACGAAGCTACGCAGCCCGACGGTGCCCTTCTTGATAGCCATCTCTACCACTTTTGAGGCCCGTTCAAAGACGTCATCTTCTGTGAAATCTTCTTTTGCATTACCCGTTTCATCAACTGCTTCTTTTAAAGTACCTTCAGTGACGCTACAGCGATCTAGAATACAGGCTTTGTCCAGATGAATATGGCTTTCATAAAATCCTGTGCAGACAAAGTGACCTTTAGCATCATAAATTTTAGAAGCAGTTGTTTCGCTATCATCAGCTCTATCTCTGGAGTCTGCAATGTCAGTGATCACTGCCTCTTTTACGTGGATATCGACTAAGTGCTCTCGTCCTGCTAGTTGGGCATTTTTTATAATTAAATCGGTCATTGTTGTTCTATCCATAATAGTTAGCGGTTATCAGTGATAGATAACAGGTTAAAAACTCAGTCCTCAATTTAACAATATAAGTCTCAGCTATCTGTAGGTTTCTATTGTAAGAGCTGTATAGATTTCACACATAAATACGGGGTATTTTTGCTCAATTTCATCTCAAAACCGTGTTATCGCCATTGAACAATAGCAGGATTTTATTTGAAATACGTCCATTTGATATTTTTATCTAACAATTCAATTACCTACCAACTTTATACCAGCATATTGAACAGTAGTCAGTGACTCAGAAAAGGAATGTTATTTCTATTAAATTGAATCGTAAAGTATTGATATTTTAGCTAAATGCATGTTTGTAATAATGTTTACTATTTTTTTTAACAGTCTTACAAGCATGATGCTACAAAAAAATTATAAAAACAGTTAAATGTTTCTAATAAATAGATCTTTTACTCTACAGTGATTCGATCATCAGGCAGCATAAAAATAAGCCCACCCACAATAGGATGTTTTTATAATTTAAAAGACAATTGTTTATAAATTAAGTCAGTAATAGTCAAAATGAGTAAAATTTTAAGCTTGCGACTATCTATTCATATTTTAATTAGACAAGCGGTATTAAATCTCATATGGGTGACATTGATATGGTTGGTCTTTCTAACTAACATTATATATAACTTACAAGAAATCACATATTCAACTAATTATTGAACCATTCGTTACCAATTTAGCTCATTTTTTAGAGCTCACTCATTCGCTAAACGCATTTGCTCATTAACTAATACAAACGTTTGAATACACAGGGAGCACTCTCATGAATCGTAATTATAAAGTTGTTTGGAATCGCTCATTAGGCTGCTTCACTGCTGTTGCAGAGTATGCCAAGAGCCAAGGTAAGTCATCAAGCGGAGCGGTCAGTTCAGGTGCTAACGCTTTGGATGTCATCAACTCAAATAGTAACGCATTACGTCTGAGTGCGATATGTGCAGGACTGGCAGCCTCAGGGTTCGGTATGCAAGCTAGCGCAACCTATAATAATTCCTATTGTATAGGAACTACTGCGGTGACTTGTGGTTATGGCGCCAGCTCTGGTGATTACGGTGTTGCAATAGGCAAAGACGCCAAAGCGAGGGGCCATGGTGCTACCGCAGTTGGCGCCTACTCTGAAGCGACAGACCAGTATGCTTCAGCCTTCGGTAAGATAGCAAAAGCAAAAGCATACGCTTCTACCGCAATTGGAGCACAATCTGAGGCGTTAGAAAAATATGCTACCGCTTCTGGTTATAAGGCAAAAGCGAAAGAATATGGCTCTACTTCTATTGGTTCATACTCTGAGGCATCAGCAAACTATGCTACTGCTCTTGGTAAGGCGGCAAAAGCGACCAAACACGGTTCAGTTGCTATTGGAGCAGGCTCTGTTACGGATAAAGATGCTAATAGTGTTAGTAGTGCCAAAGTCGGTGATGTGACTTTTGGCGATTTTGCTGGTTCAAAAGATATTCATGCGGGCGATCAGGTATCCTTTGGTAGTGCAGGTAATGAACGTCAACTCAAAAACGTCGCCGCAGGTAATATCAATGCGCACAGCACTGATGCTATCAATGGTAGCCAACTATATTCAGTCGCTCATGAACTATCTTCAGCCACTAAAAAGCCAATTACTTTTGCTGGTGATACTGGCAATAATGTTGATCGCAAATTAGGTCAGACCTTAAAGATTGAAGGTGGTGCTACTAATCTAACCGATAATAATATCGGAGTGGTCGCTGACGGTCATGACACCCTAACCATTAAGCTCTCTAAAAAGATTGACCTTACCAAAGACGGTCATCTTAAGATTGGCAACACCGTCGTTAACAATGCGGGTATTAATATTGCAGGTGGCCCTAATCAAAACGTTAACTTGACTAATAATGGTCTAAATAACGGTGGCAACCAAATCACCAATGTGAAGAGTGGTGGTAATGTAGACACTAATGCCGCAAATATCGGCGATATTAAGTCTTTCACTACAGGTCTTGGCAAAACAGTTGTAAAAGGTGGCACCAATGCAAGCGTCGCCACAAAAGTTGACGGTAATGAGACCACTTATACCGTCAATGCTGATGGTACTAAAGTTAGCTCAGCAAATAATGATGCGATTACCGTTACCGCTGGCACTAAAGATGCTAACAACGTCACCGACTATAAAGTTGACTTAGGTCAAAAGACCAAAGACACCTTAACGCAAGTGGGTACTAACACTACCAACATCAAGAACAACACAACTAACATTAGCAATAACACCAACACTATCGCTAAAGGCTTCAACATCAGCGCTGAGGGCAAAAACTCAGACAACGTCAAGCTTGGCGAGACCGTTGACTTCACTAATGACGACAATAATCTAGTTGTCACTAAAACTGCTAATAACACCATCAACTATGATCTTGCTAAAGACATCAGTGTCAATCAAGTCACCATAGGTAATGCGACCAACAACACGGTCTTAACCAGTACGGCTAATGGTTTGAGTGTCGGTGGCGACAAGATTACCAATGTCGCCAACGGTACTAATGATAAAGATGCGGTCAACTTAAGCCAGCTTAATGCTGCTATTATATCGGGCGGCGGATCAGTTAAATACTTCAGTGTAAACTCTACAGGTGGTGGCAACGCAGATAACAAAGGCGCAACGGGTACGAATGCCATTGCTATAGGTAAAGATACCACTGCTGCTGGAACAAACACCGTTGCTATCGGTGGCGGTGCCACAGGTCAAGGTGTCAACAGCGTAGCTATTGGTAATAACTCTGTAGCCTCAGGCCAACAGTCTATCGCTATCGGTGGTGTTCAGGATAATCTAAGTGACTCAGCACCAACAACCTCTAGTGGTAACCAGTCCATTGCTATTGGTGCCAACACTGTCTCAGCAGGTAATTCATCTATAGCAATAGGTGGCGACGATCTAAACGATGCTTCAAGAACAAATACAAATGGTAGCACCGCGGCAAGCGCCCTGAATGGCGGCACTGTAAACGCTCTATTTAAAGAATACTCTGGTGGCAAAGACTTAGTTGATACCAGTAATCTTTATACACCAGCTAAAGCTTCAGGTGCTGGCGCAATTACTATTGGTGTACAGTCTGCAGCGTCAGGTGCTTTGTCTACGGCTTTTGGTACTCGTGCTGAAGCAAGTGGCGACGCCTCATCTGCATTTGGTGTAGCTTCTAAAGCGACCAAAAAGGGCTCAGTTGCATTAGGTGCAGGTTCAACCACCGATGGCGATGCGACCTCTGAGAAGTCAGTTACTATTAATGGCGTTAAATACAATTTTGCGGGCAGTGTCGAAGACGGTGATACTGGCGCTCAAGTTTCTGTAGGCTCCAAGGGTTCTGAGCGTCAAATCAAAAATGTGGCTAGCGGTAAGATTAGCGCAGATAGCACTGATGCCATTAATGGCAGTCAACTCAACGCCACTAATCAATCAATTACCAATGTTTCTGAAACCGTCAACAAAGGTTTCAACATCACAGCTGAAGGTCAGAACAAAGACAACGTCAAGCTTGGTGAGACCGTCGACTTTACTAATGATGACAACAACTTAGTGGTCACTAAAACCGCTAACAACACCATCAACTATGATCTAGCTAAAGACATCAGTGTCAATCAAGTGACCATAGGCAATGCGACCAACAACACGGTCTTAACCAGCACGGCTAATGGCTTAAGTGTTGGTGGTGACAAGATCACTAACGTCGCAAGCGGTGGCAATGTAGACACCAATGCTGCGAATATTGGCGATATTAAATCCTTTACCGCAGGTCTAGGTAAAACTGTAGTAGAGGGCGGCACCAATGCGAGCGTTGCTACAAAAGTTGATGGCAACAAGACCACTTACACCGTCAATGCCGATGGCACCACAGTAAGCTCAGCGGATAATGACGCCCTTACCGTCACCAAAGGCACCAAAGATGCTAACAACGTTACCGACTATCAAGTAGCCTTAGGTCAAGACACCAAAGACAGCTTAGATAAAGCCGATAGCTCACTACAGTCAGTCGTTACCCAAATTGATGGTCAAAACGTCAAGACCTTAACTAAAGATGACAACACTGCTAACTTCGTCACCGGCGACAACATAGACCTAACTGAGGAGGCAGGTGGCGTTAAGATCTCAGTTAAGCAGAATATCAGCTTAGCTAGCGTCACCACAGGCAATAGCGCATTAAATAACGATGGCCTCACCATCACCGGTGGTCCGACCTTTACCACCAGTAAAGTGGACGTTGCTGGCAACAAAATTACCAATGTAGCAGATGGCGACATCAGCAAAGATTCTAAAGACGCTATTAATGGTAGCCAGCTCAATACTACCAACACCAACGTCACCAACAACACCAAAAACATCACCAAAAACGCAGGTGACATCACAACCTTACAAGGTGGCTTCAACCTTGAGAGTAATGGCACTGATACAGGCGCAATCAAAGCGGGCGACACCGTAGACATCGGCACTGCTAATGGTGAAACCAACATCACCGTCAGCAAAACAGGCAACGTCGTTGACTTTGCACTTAATAAAGACCTCACCGTTGACACCGTCACCGCAAACAGCTTTACTGCTGGTGACAGCATCTTAACTAACACAGGCCTCACCTTAGGCGCAGGCAACCCAAGCATCACCACCAGCGGTATTGATGCCGGTAGCAAAGTTATCACCAATGTCGCCACAGGGGTTGCAGGAACTGATGCAGTCAACGTTGATCAGCTAAAAGGCATCACCGCAGGCATAGGTAAAACAGTCGTTGAAGGCGGCACCAATGCAAGCGTTGTCACAGAAGTTGATGGTAATGAAACCACTTACACCGTCAATGCAGATGGCACCACAGTAAGCTCAGCGGATAATGACGCCCTTACTGTCACCAAAGGCACCAAAGATGCTAACAATGATACCGACTACCAAGTCGCTTTAGGTCAAAAGACTAAAGACACCCTAACGCAAGTAGGTACTAACACTACTGATATTGCTAAAGGTTTCAACATCAGTGCTGAAGGTCAGAACAAAGACAACGTCAAGCTTGGCGAGACTGTTGACTTTACTAATGACGATAATAATTTAGTAGTTACTAAAACCGCTGATAACACTATTAACTACGATCTTGCAAATGACATTACTGTAGGTAGCGTCACCGCAAACAGCTTTACTGCTGGCAACAGCATCTTAACTAACACAGGCCTAACCTTAGGCGCAGGCAACCCAAGCATCACCACAAGTGGTATTGATGCCGGTAGCAAAGTTATCACCAATGTCGCCACAGGGGTTGCAGGAACTGATGCAGTCAACGTTGATCAGCTAAAAGGCATCACCGCAGGCATAGGTAAAACAGTCGTTGAAGGCGGCACCAATGCAAGCGTTGTCACAGAAGTTGATGGTAATGAAACCACTTACACCGTCAATGCAGATGGCACCACAGTAAGCTCAGCGGATAATGACGCCCTTACCGTCACCAAAGGCACCAAAGATGCTAACAATGATACCGACTACCAAGTCGCTTTAGGTCAAAAGACCAAAGACAGCTTAGATAAAGCAGACAACTCAGTACAGTATGACAATGCTGACAAAACCAGCGTAACCCTAGGTGGCACAGGTGCCACTGATACCGTTACCTTAACTAATGTAGCAGATGGCGACATCAGCAAAGATTCTAAAGACGCTATTAATGGTAGCCAGCTCAATACTACCAACACCAACGTCACCAACAACACCAAAAACATCACCAAAAACGCAGGTGACATCACAACCTTACAAGGTGGCTTCAACCTTGAGAGTAATGGTGCTGATACAGGTGCAATCAAAGCGGGCGACACCGTAGACATCGGCACTGCTAATGGTGAAACTAACATCACCGTCAGCAAAACAGGCAACGTCGTTGACTTTGCACTGAATAAAGACCTCACCGTTGACACCGTCACCGCAAACAGCTTTACTGCTGGCAACAGCATCTTAACTAACACAGGCCTAACCTTAGGCGCAGGCAACCCAAGCATCACCACAAGTGGTATTGATGCCGGTAGCAAAGTTATCACCAATGTCGCCACAGGGGTTGCAGGAACTGATGCAGTCAACGTTGATCAGCTAAAAGGCATCACCGCAGGCATAGGTAAAACAGTCGTTGAAGGCGGCACCAATGCAAGCGTTGTCACAGAAGTTGATGGTAATGAAACCACTTACACCGTCAATGCAGATGGCACCACAGTAAGCTCAGCGGATAATGACGCCCTTACTGTCACCAAAGGCACTAAAGATGCTAACAACGATACCGACTACCAAGTCGCTTTAGGTCAAAAGACTAAAGACACCCTAACGCAAGTAGGTACTAATACTACTGATATTGCTAAAGGTATTAAGTTTGGTGATGGCAGCACAGCCAATAAATATGAGCTAGGTGACACCATCAATGTTAAAGGTGACGACAACATCACCTCAACGACGACTAAAGACGGCGTGCAACTAGGCTTAGGCAACATTATCACTGTAGGTCAGGCATCACCAAATGGGAATCCTGTTAAGGTTGATGGTACGACAGGTACTATCTCTGGTTTAACTAATACTGATTTTGATCCTACAAAGAATTACACAGGTGGACAAGCGGCTACTCAAGAGCAGTTAGGTGCACTTAATAATAACCTGAACAAAGGAATAGATTTTGCCGGTGATAATACTAACGTAATTATCAATCGCAAATCTGGTGAGAAAATCACTATAAAAGGTGATGCTGTTGATCTAAGTACTCTAACTACTGGTAATGTTGGTGTTATTGCTAATGATGCAAACAACACTTTAACTGTGCAGTTAGCAAAAAATGTTGATCTTACTGAGTCAGGTAATTTGACTATCGGTAATACTGTTTTAGACAAAAATGGTTTGGTCATTGCAGCGCCTTTCGGTCCAAACCAATCGGTTGGCTTAACTAATACTGGTCTGGATAACGGTAATAATAAAATTATCCGAGTAGCAGATGGTGAAATCAGCGCAGATAGCACTGATGCCATCAATGGCAGCCAGTTATTCGACACAAACCAAGCCGTTAACAAAGGCTTCAATATCACAGCTGAAGGTCAGAACAAAGACAACGTCAAGCTTGGTGAGACTGTCGATTTTACTAATGACGATAATAATTTAGTGGTTACTAAAACCGCTGACAACACTATTAACTATGACTTAGCTGATGACATCACCGTTAAAACCGTCACCGCTAACAGCTTTACTGCTGGTAACAGCATCTTAACTAACACAGGCCTCACCTTAGGTGCAGGCAACCCAAGCATCACCACCAGCGGTATTGATGCCGGTAGCAAAGTTATTTCAAATGTAGCCACAGGGGTCGCAGGAACTGACGCGGTCAACGTTGATCAGCTAAAAGGCATTACCGCAGGCATAGGCAACACAGTAGTAGAGGGCGGCACCAATGCGAGCGTTGCTACAAAAGTTGATGGCAACAAGACCACTTACACCGTCAATGCCGATGGCACAAGTGTCAGCTCAGCGGATAATGGTGCGCTTACCGTCACCAAAGGCACCAAAGATGCTAACAACGTTACCGACTACCAAGTAGCCTTAGGCAAAGACACCAAAGACAGCTTAGATAAAGCCGATAGCTCACTACAGTCAGTCGTCACCCAGATCGATGGTCAAAACGTCAAGACCCTAACTAAAGATGACAACACTGCTAACTTCGTCACCGGCGACAACATAGACCTAATCGATGAAGCAGGTGGCGTTAAGATCTCAGTTAAGCAGAATATCAGCTTAGCTAGCGTCACCACAGGCAACAGCGTACTAAACAACGATGGCCTCACCATCACCGGTGGTCCGACCTTTACCACCAGTAAAGTGGACGTTGCTGGCAACAAAATTACCAATGTAGCAGCAGGCACAGACGACACCGATGCGGTGAACGTCGGCCAGTTGAATGACACTAACACGCAAGTTAACAAAGGCTTTAACATCACTGCCAATGGTAGCCAAATTAATGCAGACAACGTCAAGCTTGGCGAGACCGTTGACTTTTCCAACACTGATGGCAATTTAGTTGCAAGCGTTAGTGACAACAAAATCAACTACAACCTAGCTGATGACATCACCGTCAATAGCGTAGATGCCAACCAAGTAAACGTTGGCAATACCTTAATCAACACTAACGGTCTAAGCATTGCTAATGGTCCTAGTATAACCAAAGATGGCATCAACGCTGGCAACAAAGTTATTACTAACGTCGCTGCAGGTATTGATATCAATGATGCTGTTAACGTCGGTCAGTTAAATGACCTTGCCTCAGGAGTAGGCAGCGCAGTAGTAGAGGGCGGCACCAATGCGAGCGTTGCTACAAAAGTTGATGGCAACAAGACCACTTACACCGTCAATGCAGATGGCACAAGTGTCAGCTCAGCGGATAATGACGCCCTTACCGTCACCAAAGGCACCAAAGATGCTAACAACGTTACCGACTATCAAGTAGCCTTAGGCAAAGACACCAAAGACAGCTTAGATAAAGCCGATAGCTCACTACAGTCAGTCGTTACCCAAATTGATGGTCAAAACGTCAAGACCTTAACTAAAAATGACAACACTGCTAACTTCGTCACCGGCGACAACATAGACCTAACCGAGGAGGCAGGTGGCGTTAAGATCTCAGTTAAGCAGAATATCAGCTTAGCTAGCGTCACCACAGGCAATAGCGTATTAAACAACGATGGCCTCACCATCACCGGTGGTCCGACCTTTACCACCAGTCAAGTGGACGTTGCTGGCAACAAAATTACCAATGTAGCAGATGGCGACATCAGCAAAGATTCTAAAGACGCTATTAACGGTAGCCAGCTCAATACTACCAACACCAACGTCACCAACAACACCAAAAACATCACCAAAAATGCAGGTGACATCACAACCTTACAAGGTGGCTTCAACCTTGAGAGTAATGGCACTGATACAGGTGCAATCAAAGCGGGCGACACCGTAGACATCGGCACTGCTAATGGTGAAACTAACATCACCGTCAGCAAAACGGGCAACGTCGTTGACTTTGCACTGAATAAAGACCTCACCGTTGACACCGTCACCGCAAACAGCTTTACTGCTGGTGACAGCATCTTAACTAACACAGGTCTCACCTTAGGTGCAGGCAACCCAAGCATCACCACCAGCGGTATTGATGCCGGTAGCAAAGTTATCACCAATGTCGCTACAGGGGTTGCAGGAACTGATGCAGTCAACGTTGATCAGCTAACAGCTTCTAATGAAACTATCAACAAAGGCTTTAACATCGCAGGCGCCAATGGCGCTGACGACAACGTCAAACTTGGCGAAACCGTCACCTATGACAGCACCGATGGCAGCATCATCACCACCATCACCGACAACAACGTCGACTTCGCTCTTGGCAACGACCTCACGGTTGGTGGCCCAGGCGCAAATGGACAACCTGGCAAAGATGGCACCATTGGCGTTAATGGCGCAGATGGCATCTCAGGTGTGGTTCTAAATGGTAAAGATGGCTCAATCGGCCTCACGGGCGCTGACGGCACCAACGGCACCATCACCGTCAAAGATGGCACCCCAGGGGTTGACGGCGTTGACGGCATCACCCGCATCGTCATCGACGACACAGAGGTTGCCACCTTAGAGGACGGCCTCAAGTTTGCCGGCAACACCGGCGACACCATCGCCAAACAGCTCAACGAAACCTTGAGCATCGAAGGCGAGCTTGCAGACAGTGCAACCGCCTCTGGCGCCAACCTACGCGTTGACAGCAAAGATGGCAAACTCAACCTAGTCATGGCACGGGATCTCACCGAGCTTGACAGCGTGACCGTTGGTAACAGCGTACTCAACACAGAAGGTCTCACCATCACTGGTGGCCCAACCTTTACCAGTAGTCAAGTGGACGTAGCTGGCAACAAAATCACTAACGTTGCAGCAGGCACAGACGACACCGATGCGGTGAACGTCGGCCAATTAAATGACACCAACACCCAAGTCAACAAAGGCTTTAACATCGCAGGCGCCAATGGCGCTGACGACAACGTCAAACTTGGCGAAACCGTCACCTATGACAGCACCGATGGCAGCATCATCACCACCATCACCGACAACAACGTCGACTTCGCCTTAGGCAGCGACCTCACCGTTGGTGGCCCAGGCGCTAACGGACTTCCTGGCAAAGATGGCACCATTGGCGTTAATGGCGCAGATGGCATCTCAGGTGTGGTTCTAAATGGTAAAGATGGCTCAATCGGCCTCACGGGCGCTGACGGCACCAACGGCACCATCACCGTCAAAGATGGCACCCCAGGGGTTGACGGCGTTGACGGCATCACCCGCATCGTCATCGACGACAAAGAGGTTGCCACCTTAGAGGACGGCCTCAAGTTTGCCGGCAACACCGGCGACACCATCGCCAAGAAACTCAACGAAACCTTGAGCATCGAAGGCGAGCTTGCAGACAGTGCAACCGCCTCTGGCGCCAACCTACGCGTTGACAGCAAAGATGGCAAACTCAACCTAGTCATGGCACGGGATCTCACCGAGCTTGACAGCGTGACCGTTGGTAACAGCGTACTCAACACAGAAGGTCTCACCATCACTGGTGGCCCAACCTTTACCAGTAGTCAAGTGGACGTAGCTGGCAACAAAATCACTAACGTTGCAGCAGGCACAGACGACACCGATGCGGTGAACGTCGGCCAATTAAATGACACCAACACCCAAGTCAACAAAGGCTTTAACATCGCAGGCGCTAACGGCGCTGACGACAACGTCAAACTTGGCGAAACCGTCACCTATGACAGCACCGATGGCAGCATCATCACCACCATCACCGACAACAACGTCGACTTCGCCTTAGGCAGCGACCTCACCGTTGGTGGCCCAGGCGCTAACGGACTTCCTGGCAAAGATGGCACCATTGGCGTTAATGGCGCAGATGGCATCTCAGGTGTGGTTCTAAATGGTAAAGATGGCTCAATCGGCCTCACTGGCAAAGATGGCACCAACGGCACCATCACCGTCAAAGATGGCACCCCAGGGGTTGACGGCGTTGACGGCATCACCCGCATCGTCATCGACGACAAAGAGGTTGCCACCTTAGAGGACGGCCTCAAGTTTGCCGGCAACACCGGCGACACCATCGCCAAACAGCTCAACGAAACCTTGAGCATCGAAGGCGAGCTTGCAGACAGTGCAACCGCCTCTGGCGCCAACCTACGCGTTGACAGCAAAGATGGCAAACTCAACCTAGTCATGGCACGGGATCTCACCGAGCTTGACAGCGTGACCGTTGGTAACAGCGTACTCAACACAGAAGGTCTCACCATCACTGGTGGCCCAACCTTTACCAGTAGTCAAGTGGACGTAGCTGGCAACAAAATCACTAACGTTGCAGCAGGCACAGACGACACCGATGCGGTGAACGTCGGCCAATTAAATGACACCAACACCCAAGTCAACAAAGGCTTTAACATCGCAGGCGCCAATGGCGCTGACGACAACGTCAAACTTGGCGAAACCGTCACCTATGACAGCACCGATGGCAGCATCATCACCACCATCACCGACAACAACGTCGACTTCGCCTTAGGCAGCGACCTCACCGTTGGTGGCCCAGGCGCTAACGGACTTCCTGGCAAAGATGGCACCATTGGCGTTAATGGCGCAGACGGCATCTCAGGTGTGGTTCTAAATGGTAAAGATGGCTCAATCGGCCTCACTGGCAAAGATGGCACCAACGGCACCATCACCGTCAAAGATGGCAGCGCAGGCGTTGATGGCAAAGATGGCATCACCCGCATCGTCATCGACGACAAAGAAGTTGCCACCTTAGCGGATGGCCTCAAGTTTGCTGGTAACACCGGCGACACCATCGCCAAGACACTCAACGAAACCTTGAGTATTGAAGGCGAGCTTGCAGACAGTGCAACCGCCTCTGGCGCCAACCTACGCGTTGACAGCAAAGATGGCAAACTCAACCTAGTCATGGCACGTGATCTCACCGAGCTTGACAGCGTGACCGTTGGTAACAGCGTACTCAACACAGAAGGTCTCACCATCACTGGTGGCCCAACCTTTACCAGTAGTAAAGTAGACGTAGCTGGCAACAAAATCACTAACGTTGCAGCAGGCACAGACGACACCGATGCGGTGAACGTCGGCCAATTAAATGACACCAACACCCAAGTCAACAAAGGCTTTAACATCGCAGGCGCTAATGGCGCCGCGGACAACGTCAAACTTGGCGAAACCGTCACCTATGACAGCACCGATGGCAGCATCATCACCACCATCACCGACAACAACGTCGACTTCGCTCTTGGCAACGACCTCACGGTTGGTGGCCCAGGCGCAAATGGACAACCTGGCAAAGATGGCACCATCGGCGTTAATGGCGCAGACGGCATCTCAGGTGTGGTTCTAAATGGTAAAGATGGCTCAATCGGCCTCACTGGCAAAGATGGCACCAACGGCACCATCACCGTCAAAGATGGCAGCGCAGGCGTTGATGGCAAAGATGGCATCACCCGCATCGTCATCGACGACAAAGAAGTTGCCACCTTAGCGGATGGCCTCAAGTTTGCTGGTAACACCGGCGACACCATCGCCAAGACACTCAACGAAACCTTGAGTATTGAAGGCGAGCTTGCAGACAGTGCAACCGCCTCTGGCGCCAACCTACGCGTTGACAGCAAAGATGGCAAACTCAACCTAGTCATGGCACGTGATCTCACCGAGCTTGACAGCGTGACCGTTGGTAACAGCGTACTCAACACAGAAGGTCTCACCATCACTGGTGGCCCAACCTTTACCAGTAGTAAAGTAGACGTAGCTGGCAACAAAATCACTAACGTTGCAGCAGGCACAGACGACACCGATGCGGTGAACGTCGGCCAATTAAATGACACCAACACCCAAGTCAACAAAGGCTTTAACATCGCAGGCGCTAATGGCGCCGCGGACAACGTCAAACTTGGCGAAACCGTCACCTATGACAGCACCGATGGCAGCATCATCACCACCATCACCGACAACAACGTCGACTTCGCTCTTGGCAACGACCTCACGGTTGGTGGCCCAGGCGCAAATGGACAACCTGGCAAAGATGGCACCATCGGCGTTAATGGCGCAGACGGCATCTCAGGTGTGGTTCTAAATGGTAAAGATGGCTCAATCGGCCTCACTGGCAAAGATGGTACCAACGGCACCATCACCGTCAAAGATGGCAGCGCAGGCGTTGATGGCAAAGATGGCATCACCCGCATCGTCATCGACGACAAAGAAGTTGCCACCTTAGCGGATGGCCTCAAGTTTGCTGGTAACACCGGCGACACCATCGCCAAACAGCTCAACGAAACCTTGAGCATCGAAGGCGAGCTTGCTGATAGTGCAACCGCCTCTGGCGCCAACCTACGCGTTGACAGCAAAGATGGCAAACTCAACCTAGTCATGGCACGGGATCTCACCGAGCTTGACAGCGTGACCGTTGGTAACAGCGTACTCAACACAGAAGGTCTCACCATCACTGGTGGCCCAACCTTTACCAGTAGTAAAGTGGACGTAGCTGGCAACAAAATCACTAACGTTGCAGCAGGCACAGACGACACCGATGCGGTGAACGTCGGCCAGTTGAATGACACCAACACCCAAGTCAACAAAGGCTTTAACATCGCAGGCGCTAACGGCGCCGCGGACAACGTCAAACTTGGCGAAACCGTCACCTATGACAGCACCGATGGCAGCATCATCACCACCATCACCGACAACAACGTCGACTTCGCTCTTGGCAACGACCTCACGGTTGGTGGCCCAGGCGCAAATGGACAACCTGGCAAAGATGGCACCATCGGCGTTAATGGCGCAGACGGCATCTCAGGTGTGGTTCTAAATGGTAAAGATGGCTCAATCGGCCTCACTGGCAAAGATGGCACCAACGGCACCATCACCGTCAAAGATGGCAGCGCAGGCGTTGATGGCAAAGATGGCATCACCCGCATCGTCATCGACGACAAAGAAGTTGCCACCTTAGCGGATGGCCTCAAGTTTGCTGGTAACACCGGCGACACCATCGCCAAGACACTCAACGAAACCTTGAGTATTGAAGGCGAGCTTGCAGACAGTGCAACCGCCTCTGGCGCCAACCTACGCGTTGACAGCAAAGATGGCAAACTCAACCTAGTCATGGCACGTGATCTCACCGAGCTTGACAGCGTGACCGTTGGTAACAGCGTACTCAACACAGAAGGTCTCACCATCACTGGTGGCCCAACCTTTACCAGTAGTAAAGTAGACGTAGCTGGCAACAAAATCACTAACGTTGCAGCAGGCACAGACGACACCGATGCGGTGAACGTCGGCCAATTAAATGACACCAACACCCAAGTCAACAAAGGCTTTAACATCGCAGGCGCTAATGGCGCCGCGGACAACGTCAAACTTGGCGAAACCGTCACCTATGACAGCACCGATGGCAGCATCATCACCACCATCACCGACAACAACGTCGACTTCGCTCTTGGCAACGACCTCACGGTTGGTGGCCCAGGCGCAAATGGACAACCTGGCAAAGATGGCACCATCGGCGTTAATGGCGCAGACGGCATCTCAGGTGTGGTTCTAAATGGTAAAGATGGCTCAATCGGCCTCACTGGCAAAGATGGCACCAACGGCACCATCACCGTCAAAGATGGCAGCGCAGGCGTTGATGGCAAAGATGGCATCACCCGCATCGTCATCGACGACAAAGAAGTTGCCACCTTAGCGGATGGCCTCAAGTTTGCTGGTAACACCGGCGACACCATCGCCAAGACACTCAACGAAACCTTGAGTATTGAAGGCGAGCTTGCAGACAGTGCAACCGCCTCTGGCGCCAACCTACGCGTTGACAGCAAAGATGGCAAACTCAACCTAGTCATGGCACGTGATCTCACCGAGCTTGACAGCGTGACCGTTGGTAACAGCGTACTCAACACAGAAGGTCTCACCATCACTGGTGGCCCAACCTTTACCAGTAGTAAAGTAGACGTAGCTGGCAACAAAATCACTAACGTTGCAGCAGGCACAGACGACACCGATGCGGTGAACGTCGGCCAATTAAATGACACCAACACCCAAGTCAACAAAGGCTTTAACATCGCAGGCGCTAATGGCGCCGCGGACAACGTCAAACTTGGCGAAACCGTCACCTATGACAGCACCGATGGCAGCATCATCACCACCATCACCGACAACAACGTCGACTTCGCTCTTGGCAACGACCTCACGGTTGGTGGCCCAGGCGCAAATGGACAACCTGGCAAAGATGGCACCATCGGCGTTAATGGCGCAGACGGCATCTCAGGTGTGGTTCTAAATGGTAAAGATGGCTCAATCGGCCTCACTGGCAAAGATGGTACCAACGGCACCATCACCGTCAAAGATGGCAGCGCAGGCGTTGATGGCAAAGATGGCATCACCCGCATCGTCATCGACGACAAAGAAGTTGCCACCTTAGCGGATGGCCTCAAGTTTGCTGGTAACACCGGCGACACCATCGCCAAACAGCTCAACGAAACCTTGAGCATCGAAGGCGAGCTTGCTGATAGTGCAACCGCCTCTGGCGCCAACCTACGCGTTGACAGCAAAGATGGCAAACTCAACCTAGTCATGGCACGGGATCTCACCGAGCTTGACAGCGTGACCGTTGGTAACAGCGTACTCAACACAGAAGGTCTCACCATCACTGGTGGCCCAACCTTTACCAGTAGTAAAGTGGACGTAGCTGGCAACAAAATCACTAACGTTGCAGCAGGCACAGACGACACCGATGCGGTGAACGTCGGCCAATTAAATGACACCAACACCCAAGTCAACAAAGGCTTTAACATAGCTGCTGATAATGGTTCTGACGATAACGTTAAACTTGGGGACACTGTCAAATACACGAGTACGGATAAGAGTATTACGACTACTGTCACCGATAACCAAATCGACTTCGCCTTAAACAGCGACCTCACGGTTGGTGGCCCAGGCGCTAACGGCGCACCTGGCAAAGATGGCACCATCGGCGTTAATGGCGCAGACGGCATCTCAGGTGTGGTTCTAAATGGTAAAGATGGCTCAATCGGCCTCACTGGCAAAGATGGTACCAACGGCACCATCACCGTCAAAGATGGCAGCGCAGGCGTTGATGGCAAAGATGGCATCACCCGCATCGTCATCGACGACAAAGAGGTTGCCACCTTAGCGGATGGCCTCAAGTTTGCTGGTAACACCGGCGACACCATCGCCAAACAGCTCAACGAAACCTTGAGCATCGAAGGCGAGCTTGCTGATAGTGCAACCGCCTCTGGCGCCAACCTACGCGTTGACAGTAAAGATGGCAAACTCAACCTAGTCATGGCACGGGATCTCACCGAGCTTGACAGCGTGACCGTTGGTAACAGCGTACTCAACACAGAAGGTCTCACCATCACTGGTGGCCCAACCTTTACCAGTAGTAAAGTGGACGTAGCTGGCAACAAAATCACTAACGTTGCAGCAGGCACAGACGACACCGATGCGGTGAACGTCGGCCAGTTAAATGCTACTAATAATAGTATGAATAAAGGTCTAAATTTTGCAGGTGATAGCGGTACGACTGTCAATAGCAAGCTTGGCGATACGCTCAATATCACAGGTGGCGTAACAGATACTACTAAGCTTACTGGTAATAATATTGGTATCACTGCTAATGGTAACAATGGATTAACCGTACAGCTTGCCAAAGACCTCACTGGTCTTAACAGTGCAACCTTTGGTGATGTCAAAATCTCACAGACAGGTCTTGACAACGGTGGCAACAAAATCATTAACGTTGCTGACGGCACTATCGCTCCTGACAGCAAAGACGCGGTGAACGGTGGTCAGCTCAATGCTACCGCAGGCTCTATTACCAACGTCATTGGCGGTAATGCAACTAACGTAGGCGGTATCGTAACCACTACTGACATTGGCGGTACAGGTAAAGACACCATCGATGACGCTATCAAAGCTGTTAACACCAAAGCCGCTCAAGCCAAATCCACTGTAACCGAAGGTGATAACATCGTTGTCACTAAGTCTACCAATGCAGATGGCTCTACTGACTATAAGGTTGCAACATCAAAAGACCTTAACGTCGACAGTGTAACTGCTGGTGATAACGTGCTAAATGGTGACGGCCTAACCGTAGGTGATACTACAGTCAAGAATGACGGTCTAACCATCACCGGTGGTGACAAAGGTGATGTGACTCTAGGCAATGCAGGTCTTAATAATGGCGGCAATGTCATCACAGGTGTCGGTGCTGGTAAAAATGACACCGATGCCGTTAACGTCGGTCAGCTAAATAATGTCGTTGCAGGCGCTAACAAAGGCTTCAATGTCACCGCTCAAGGGGACAAATCATCAAATGTAGCTAATGGCGGCACCGTTGACTTTAACAATACTGATGGCAACATCACTGTCACTAAGCCTGTTGATAGCAACGACATCAGCTTTAATCTCAATCCTAACCTCGACTTAGGAGATAAAGGTAGTGTTAAGACTGGCAACACAGTCGTTAATAATGATGGTGTGACTATCAAAGACGGTCCAAGCATCACGACGGCTGGCATCAATGCAGGTGGTAAAGTAGTGACTGGTGTGGCTGATGGTGTTATCGCTGATGGCAGCACAGATGCTATAAATGGCGGTCAGTTAAATAACTTTGGTAATGTGATCAATAACAGCATCAACGAGCTTGGCTATAAAATAGGTGAAGTAGGAGATGACGCTAACGCTGGTATCTCAGCTGCTATGGCAATGTCGTCAATACCTCAATCGTTCTTACCAGGTCGCTCCATGATTGGTGGTGGTGTTGCAACCTACAACGGCGAGAGCGCAGTTGCTGTCGGTCTATCGAGAGTCTCTGACAACGGACGTTGGGTGATGAAGTTGAATGGTACAGCAGATACCCAAGGTAATGCTGGCGCTGCGATTGGAGCAGGGTTCCATTTCTAAAAACAGTAAAAACCTGTAGTGTCTTGCATCTTGGCGTTAAACAAGGTGCAAGTCCCTCCTAACCATTTGATCAATTTTAAAAGGAAGTCACATGAAGAATCACATAAGTAAAGTTGCGGGCATTAGCGCACTGAGTTTAGCATTACTGGGCATGAGCGGCTGTCTAGGTACCACCCATCTAAGCAATGGCATCACCGATCAAGGACAAGTGCAGATGCAAGACATCGTCTTTCCAGATCTAGACAAAGCTTGGCAGGATCAAGGCCAGTTTCCTAATAGAGAGAACTTATCAAAGATGCGTCCTGGTGTTGGTAAAGATGATGTCTATCAGCTGCTTGGTCGTCCCCATTTTAGCGAAGGGCAGTATGCCCGCGAATGGGACTATATTATGAAATTCTATATGCCAGATAACTCAGTCAAAATCTGCCAATACAAAATAATCTTTGATAAGCAGTTTAAGGGTCAAGAGTTCTATTGGAGTCCTGCTGATTGTCCGCCGCCAGTGGCAGAGCCGCAAGTGGTGACACAAACCATCATCCAGCAGATGCCTGCTCCTGCCCCAGTTGCAGTTCCAGCTCCGCCAGCGCCTATCAAAGAGCGGATTAACTTAGGCGCTGATGCGCTGTTTAGATTTGATAAGTCAGATACCCAAGATATGCTGGATCAAGGTCGCCGAGAGCTTGACGAGTTGGCTTCAAAGCTCAGACAGTATCAAGACATGGGCGATAGCAGAATCATTGTGACCGGTCATACCGATCGCAAAGGGGATGACGCCTATAACATGAACTTATCAATAAAACGTGCGCAAACGGTACGTAGCTATCTGATCAATCAAGGCGTGAATGCCAATACCATTATTGCAACAGGGGCAGGTGAGACTCAGCCTGTCCAGCAGTGTTCAACCACACTACCTCGCCAACAAGAGATTGACTGCTTGCAGCCAAACCGCCGTGTCACGCTTGATGTGACAGTTATTCAATAAAACACTACTAACCTATTTTTACCAAAAGCTGCTAATTATTGATTGGCAGCTTTTTTGTTGCTCGCGATAAAGACTGCTCATGCTCTAGCTCTCTTAATGGGTCAAGTGCATACATGAATATTATTCAACTTAAATTCAATTTAAGTCGTTTTTATTCATGTTATAGTTCGGGTATGATTCTCTCATAAAGAAATTTGGTCTATCTAAAATAATTAAAGTTGAGAGTCACTATGAGTAACCAATTGAGTAATAAGTTTAGTTGTTCCATCAAGCGTATCCGTTTTGATGAGAGTTATAGTCCTGCAGACAGTACACGTCTGACTACGAACTTTGCCAATCTAGCACGTGGCGAGCATCGTCAAGAGAACCTAAGCAAAACCTTAAGAATGATCAATAACCGTTTTAATGCCTTGGCACATTCTGACAATCCTAGCGCCGACCGTTATTCTGTCGAGGTTGATATTATTTCAGCCAATATGGATATCGAAGGCAAGGGTAATGCATTTCCTATCATTGAGATGCTGCAAACCACGATTGTCGATCACAAAGATAACACCCGTATTAACGGTATGATCGGCAATAGCTTCTCCTCTTACGTGCGTGATTATGATTTTAGCGTCGTACTTTTAGATCACTTCGATAAGAACCCAGGATCTCCGCCACCAGAGAGTTTTGGTGATCTGCATGGCAAATTGTTTCAATATCTTTTGCAGTCAGAGGCCTACCAAGCCAACTTTACCAAAAATCCTGTAATTTGCCTGAGTGTATCAACCAGCAAAACTTATCATCGCACAGCCAATCAGCATCCGGTATTAGGGGTAGAATACAGACAGGATGGCTCATCTTCAAACAAAGGGTCATTAACGGATGATTATTTTGCCAAGATGGGCTTAAGCGTGCGCTATTTCATGCCTGCTGGAAGCGCCGCGCCTTTAGCGTTTTATTTCACTGGTGACTTGTTAAGCGATTATACTGACCTTGAGCTAATCAGCGCCATTGCGACGATGGAGACGTTCCAAAAGATCTATCGTCCTGAGATTTATAATGCCAACTCGACAGCCGCGCAAGTGTATCAACCGAGCTTAAAGTATCAAGATTACTCGCTGACGCAAATAGTATATGACCGCGAAGAGCGTAGCCAAATGGCGGTAACGCAAGGTAAGTTCACCGAAGAAGAGTTTATTAAGCCGTATCAAGGTATTCTTGAGCAATGGGCAGCAAACTATGAAACTCAAAAACCTGTCGTGAAAAAACGCGCTGCTTAATGGACTAAAAATCTGTTTAAATATAAACCATTAAAATATAAAAGATAAATAAATATGACCACAACATCATCACCAAAACAAATATTATTACCGACCTCAACCGCTGGCAGCTTACCCAAACCATCTTGGCTGGCAGAACCTGAGAAAATTTGGTCTCCTTGGGCCTTGGAAGGTGAGCAGTTAATTGATGCCAAGCAAGATGCGCTACGGGTATCCTTGCAAGAGCAAATTCATGCAGGGATCGATATTGTCAGTGATGGCGAGCAGACCCGTCAGCATTTTGTCACTACCTTTATTGAACATCTGGATGGCGTCGATTTTGAGCAGCGTGAGACGGTCAAAATCCGTGATCGTTATGATGCCAGTGTGCCAACCGTGGTGGGTGCGGTAAGCCGTACCAAGCCTGTCTTCGTTGACGATGCCAAGTTTTTACGCGCACAAACCGATCAGCCGATTAAATGGGCATTGCCTGGCCCAATGACCATGATTGATACGCTATATGACAGTCATTATAAAAGCCGTGAAAAATTGGCGTGGGAATTTGCTAAAATCCTTAATGACGAGGCACGCGAATTAGAGGCGGCTGGTGTGGATATTATCCAATTTGATGAGCCCGCCTTTAACGTGTTCTTCGATGATGTTAACGACTGGGGTGTGGCTACTTTAGAGCGCGCTATCGAAGGTCTAAAGTGCGAGACGGCAGTGCATATCTGTTACGGCTATGGTATCGAAGCCAATAATAATTGGAAGAAAACGCTAGGCTCAGAATGGCGTCAATATGAAAAAGCGTTTCCGAAGCTGCAACAGTCAAGCATCGATATTATCTCGCTTGAGTGTCAAAACTCGCACGTGCCGATGGATCTAATCGAACTGATTCGCGGCAAAAAAGTGATGATTGGTGCTATCGATGTAGCGACTAATACTATCGAAACTCCTGAAGAAGTCGCCAATACGCTACTTAAGGCCCTGCAATTTGTCGATGCGGACAAGCTCTATCCTTCGACCAACTGCGGTATGGCACCTTTGTCACGTGAAGTTGCTCGCGGCAAGCTTGCAGCATTAAGTGCAGGCGCAGCCATTGTTCGTAATGAATTGACGGCTTAAACGCAATCTAAAAATAAGTAATAGTCAAAATTAAGAGGCATATGATGATTGAAGCAAGCGACTTTAAAAATGCTATGGCTCTGTTAACAACAGCGGTCAATGTAATCACCACAAGAGGTCACTCTGGTGCTCATGGCTTTACTGCGTCTGCGGTGTGTAGCGTCACTGATACGCCGCCAACTCTGCTGGTCTGTATGAATCAAGCTGCCCGCTCACACGCTCATTTTGTCGATAATGAGACGTTAAGTGTCAATGTATTAGGCGCGCAGCATGAATACCTATCTAACGCCTTTGCCTCTAGATTGAGTTCAAAAGAGCGCTTTGAGCAAGGTTCTTGGACGGAGCTGGTAACAGGTTCGCCTGTCTTGGAAGATGCTTTGGTGAGCTTTGACTGTGAGATTGAGGATATTCAGCAAGTGGGTAGCCACAGTATTTTTATGTGCCGAGTAGTGGCTATCAAACAAAGTCAGCAAGAAGAAAGTTTGGTTTATTTTAATCGCGCTTACCATCAACTGGCTCAAGTAGAGATTGCTTAGATTCGCCATCTAGCTTTTATTTAGCTAAAATAGCACTTTAGCCAATTTTAACTCTTTATTCCTAAAATTAATCCAACTTAAAAGCAGTCATCCCGTGGAAATACTCATTTTTTTAATCATAGGTGCTCTAGCAGGTTTTGCTGCAGGGCTTTTTGGCGTGGGCGGTGGCACTATCATCGTACCCTTGTTATTTATCGTCTTTACGCAAATGGACTATCCTGCTGATAATGTCATGCATCTGGCTCTAGGGACATCGCTTGCGACCATTATTATCACCTCTATCAGCTCGCTCATGGCGCACAATAAAAAAGGCGCGGTCATGTGGCCTGTCTTTAAAAACCTAGCACCAGGTTTAGCGCTCGGCTGCTTTTTTGGGGCAGGGGTTGCAGGGCAGATATCAGGGCTATATCTTCAGCTCATTGTTGGGGTGTTTTTACTTTGGGTCGCCTATAAAATGTTTATGGGTGGCAAAAAGCAGGTGGATAGCAATGCTACTAATGCTAGTGGAACCAGTAATGCCAATACAGATCTGCCGTCAAAACCTAAGCAATTAGCGGCAGGTGGGGTGATTGGTATCGCTTCTGCCATCTTTGGTATCGGCGGCGGCAGCTTAACGGTGCCTTATCTCACTCGTTATGGTGTAGTCATGCAAAAAGCGGTTGGCACCTCAGCAGCGTGTGGTTTGCCTATTGCCATTGCTGGCGCACTTGGCTTTATGATTTTCGGATTGCAAGAAGATGTAAACGTACCTAATACTATTGGCTTTGTGCATATTTATGCCTTTTTAGGCATTGCTAGTATGAGCTTTTTTACCGCTAAAGTAGGTGCAAAAGTCGCTCATATCTTATCGCCAGAGCTATTAAAGAAATGTTTTTCGGTATTGTTATTCGTGGTGGGGCTGTATTTTCTTTATAAAGGGTTGGTTTGAGATTAGATTATAACAATCCAAGATAGATATTCTTTGACTATGACCATCGATGTCACTAAATAATATTAATCTCATAACTGAACTTCTCTGCTAGTCCATATGACTCTCTATACTCGATAGGGTCACCTTCTAAATTTTTGGCAATGCGGCACACTTTGACTAAGTTTTCTTGCTTGCTATTGCCTAAATAAGAATCGCTGTGATCGGTTATAAAAAACAGTGTCTCTACAGCAGACGACACAAACTGACCGCACTTTGTATAATAAAATGGATAAAGAAGATTTTCAAAATCCTCGGAATCTAAAGTTATAAAGGCTTGATAGCGATTCTTAGGCAGCCAGATTCTTTCACTCAATAAGACTCTATCTTCAACCATACGCACACGTTCCATGTAGATTAGAGCTTGGTTTTTACTTATATTCAGCTTTTTATTAATATCATCAATACCGGCTATTACCATAGTTTTTTTGACTATGCCTTTCGGCGTGACATAGCTAGCGTCTTTATCACGGAACTTAAAAAATCTTAATAATGAACTTTCAAAGTTTGGGCGCTTTAGAAAAGTGCCTTTGCCTTGTTGCTTTATTAAGACCCCATCTTCTACTAATTTCTCAACAGCTTTACGTACGGTTCCCACAGATACCTCATACTTATCTGCAAACTCCTGTTCCGTAGGCAAAGGTGTGTTTTCATCCCATTTACTCTCTGTCAATAAAGACTGTATGTGCCATCGCACTTGCTCATAGCGTGGCATTTTAAACTCTTTGAAATTATTTAACATTTTTTTCCACCGTAATAAAAAGTTTCTTATTAATTTTTTAGTCTCGTCAAGCGCTGTTATTGTTCTAAAAGGAGGTGTATGTCTAATCAGGCTAGCTTAAGCCTGGAGTAAATTTTATAAGTGTCACTGCACTGTTAAAACTGAGCGATATATTAGCGGTCAATTTTATCTAAATAATGTGACCTTTTTTGCTATCATTCTACTCAACTAAATACACTTTTGAAGCTCGTATAGATTTTCTAATCTGGAAAGCTATTGGTTGATATCATCGTAATGCTCTTTACTCTGTAAAAACTGATATAGTTTGTTACAGACTTCATATAGTTAAAGTCAAGGGGCAGTCGTGACGCTTTATATTATAGCCGCTATAGTAATATGTATCATTTTGGGCTATACCACCAAAATCAATATTGGTCTATTTGCGATCGCATTTTCATACCTTATCGGTTGTTTTGGTATGGGACTGAAAGCGTATGAGATTATTGAGCTATGGCCCCTCAAAATTTTCTTTGTTATTTTTGCGGTTACTCTTTTCTATAACTTTCCTTTAGCTAACGGCGCTTTAGAGAAGCTATCTAATCATTTAATCTATAAGTGTCGTCACTTCCCCGAATTATTACCTTTAGTTATTTTCTTTGTTGCTACGATTATTGCAGGCTTAGGAGCTGGTTATTATACCGTTCTAGCCACTATGGCACCTATGATCCTACTGTTGTCTAAACGCACTAACTTAAATCTTGTTATTGCAACCTTGTCAGTGAATTACGGTGCCTTAGCTGGTGCTAACTTTATAACCTCACAGAGCGGTGTTATTTTTAGGGAACTAATGCGCGGCGCAGGCGTAGCAAATGATAATACTTTTACTTATGTCTTAAGCATCTTCGCTGCTACTTTTATAATGCCTATAATTCTGTTAGGTATTTATAGCTTTATCACTGCCAAAAATAGCAAAATCGCGATTCAAACGATAGTTCCAGAACCTTTTGATCCTAAACAAAAACAATCTATTATGCTGATTTTTATCATGATGGCCATTGTGCTTGTTGTACCTATTGCAAACCTACTTATGCCGCAGGTAGCTGAGATTCAGTTTTTGAATGATCGAATTGATATTGGTTTTATTGCTATTATTTTTGCTTTAATTAGTTTGTTTCTAAAGCTAGGTGACGAAAAAGCAGTGATTGCACTAATACCTTGGAATACGCTTATTATGATTTGTGGCGTTGGTATGTTAATTAGTTTAGGAGTAGAAATAGGGGTTATTTACGAGCTAACAGAATGGCTAAGTACTAACGTTCCTATTTGGATGATACCGTTTCTAGTCTTCGTTATCAGCGCTATTATGTCGGTATTTGCTAGTACACTCGGCGTAGTTGCCCCTACTTTATTTCCTATGGTACTGCCTCTCGCCGTTGCCTCCGGACTAAACCCTTTATTGCTATTTACCTGTATTGTGGTGGGAGCGCAAAGCTCATCACTTTCCCCTTTCTCATCAGGAGGTAGTCTAATGCTAGGCGCTTCTCAAGTTGTTATAAGCAAAGACAAGCTTTTCAATGCGCTATTATTCAAGGCGGTGCCTTTAGATATTGGCGTTGGAATACTAGCAATTTTAGTTATTCAGTTAATATTCTAACTGCTTATAAGTAAAGTATGTCTTAGTCTCTTTGAATTATTTATATCTGCTTATCTTATTTTAACCACAATATTTTGACCACAATAGATCGGTTCCTCATAATAAATGCATAACTTCTTATAATGTTATTGTAGTCTCTTAGTGATGCTAATATCAATGTGATGCTTAGTACGACTCAATAATCTCTTCTATCAAAAACTAAGTATCCTGTTGTTTTAATTGATAAAAATATTCATTCAGAAATACTAATTTAATATCTTTATCTTTTTTATTAGAGCAGTAAGAGGTAATGAATCAGTCTTTGAGCAAGTATACTACTATAAGATTCATATATACATACATATGTTTCTTGTTATTTTTTAAATAGTCTGTTACTTTTGCACAGTGACAAAAAAACATATTCTGATGAAGTGTAGTAACTTCATTAATCTGATCGTAATTTTGACAATTTGTTATTCTGATTAGAATCCTATTAAATTTTTACTGTAAAAATACACACAAGGAGTGTCGTGTGAAAAAACTTTCCTATTTGGCTCTTGGTCTATCTATCCTATCTCTGACAGCCTGTGACAATGCTAATAAAACTGCTAGCGTAGGCGCAGATGAGTTTGCAGGTCCTTCACGTCCAGAATGTATTGCCCCAGCAAAACCAGGTGGCGGCTTTGACTTGACTTGTAAACTTGCTCAAGCTGGCCTAAGAGATACCGGTTTATTAGAAGATCCGATGCGAGTCACTTATATGCCAGGCGGTGTGGGTGCTGTTGCTTATAACAAAATCGTTGCTAACGATCGCGCTAATAACGATGCAATCATTGCCTTCTCTACTGGCTCTATCCTAAATTTATCGCAAGGAAAATTTGGGAAATTTACTGAAAAAGATGTGAAATGGCTAGCAGCTGTTGGTACTGATTATGGTGCTATCGCTGTCAATGCCGAGTCACCTATCAAAGATTTGGCGGGATTGATCGCTGAACTTAAGTCAAATCCAAAAGCAATTAGTTTTGCGGCTGGTGGTAGTGTTGGTGGTCAAGACTGGATGCAGACGGCGATTTTAGCCAAGGCAGTTGGTGTTAACCCTAGTGACATGACTTATGTTGCAATGGAAGGTGGCGGCGAAGCAATTACAGCGGTAATGGGTAACCATGTTACTGTCGTGAGCGCTGGTATCGCTGAGATCATGCCACAAGCTACTGCTGGCAAATTACGTGTATTGGCTGTATTCGCAGATGAAAGACTGGGCGGCACTATGGCCGATATTCCTACTGCTGTAGAGCAAGGCTATGACGTTACTTGGCCTGTCATGCGTGGTTATTACATGGGTCCAGATGTCAGTCCTGCCGCTTATGACTGGTGGAAAGCAAGCTTTGATAACATGCTTGCGGATCCAAAATTCGCTGAATTACGCGAGCAGCAAGAGCTACTCCCATTCTCTATGACTGGTGATGAGCTAGAAGCATACGTTTATAAACGTACAGATGAGCTACGTGAATTGTCTGCTGAGTACGGTCTTGTTGATGCTGCAGCTAAGTAGCATTACTCAGATCATATCCCCTTAATGATTGAATACTGATTTTTATAGTATTTATCGAAGGTTGACAGATGAGACATCTATCAACCTTCTTATTTTGGAATTTAAGGAATACTTCTATGACAATGGAACGTGCATTTTCTGGATTAATGGGGCTATTTAGCTTATTTTTGGTCTATTTAGCTATTGGTTACGTTGCTCCCATTGCCTATGATCCTATCGGCCCTAGACCCTATCCTATTTTGATTTTCTCCCTTATGGCGCTTTTGACTTTGGTCATTGCCTTTCGTCCAGCGCGATTTACAAAAGTCATCGATTTAGGCTATAACAATGTCGTGCTTAGAAATCTTGTGTTGTGTGTCAGCGCATTATTGATTTATAGCTTAGTTTTTGAGCCTTTAGGTTTTGTTGTTGCTACGACACTGATGTGTTTTGCAGTTGGTTTATTGTTTGCCGGCAATCCTATTAAAAGCCTTATCTTTTCAGTTGTGATCAGTATCGCCCTGTATGTCTTATTTGACATAGCTTTGGATGTGATTCTGCCACTTGGAATATTATCAGGAATTATGGGATAGCTATTATGGAAACTTTTGACTTTTTAATGCAAGGTTTTGGCGTAGCGATGTTGCCCAAAAACTTACTTATTGCGCTTATCGGTGCTTTTATTGGTACTGTTGTGGGTATGTTGCCTGGCCTTGGCCCTATTAATGGTGTGGCAATTCTATTACCTTTTGCCTTTGCCCTTGGTCTGCCACCAGAGAGTGCGCTTATCTTACTAGCAGCTGTTTATCTTGGTTGCGAATATGGCGGTCGTATTTCTGCCATTCTACTTAACGTGCCGGGATCTGCCGCGGCGGTTATGACCTCATTAGATGGTAACCCGCTAGCGATTCAGGGCAAAGCAGGCATCGCCTTATCCATCTCTGCGGTCGCCTCGTTTGTTGGTTCTACGATTGCGACTATTGGTGTGGTCTTATTCGCGCCTCTATTGGCCAAATGGGCGGTGTCTTTTGGACCTGCTGAATACTTCGTATTGATGGTATTCGCGATTTGCTGCTTGAGTGGTTTGGTTGGTGATCAACCTATCAAGACAGCAGTGTCAGCATTGATCGGTTTGGGTCTGGCTACTGTTGGTGTCGATGCAGTCACAGGTATTTATCGCTATACCTTTGATTCAGTCAATTTGTCTGATGGTATTCAGTTCACAACGATCGTTATTGGCTTTTTCAGTGTCAGTGAAATCTTGATTTTGCTCGAAAGAACCAGTACTGGTGGGAAAGTAATAGCGCAAGGTAAGCGTAGCTTGTTCAACCTAAAAGAGTTTCTCTTTACCATTGGCGCTATGGTTCGTAGTGGCATAATGGGCTTCTTCGTTGGTATTTTGCCGGGTGCAGGCGCGACTATCGCGAGTGCTATGACCTACGCTAGTGAGCGCAAAATTGCTGGAGACACTGGCAAATTTGGTGAAGGTGATCTTCGTGGTTTAGCCTCTCCAGAGGCAGCTAACAACGCATCAGCCTGTGGTTCGTTCGTACCAATGTTGACCTTGGGTGTTCCTGGTTCTGGTACGACAGCAGTCATGATGGGTGCGTTGACTTTGTATAATATTACACCAGGTCCACAGCTATTTACTGAGCAGCCAGATATCGTTTGGGGTCTTATTGCCTCGCTATTTATTTGTAACGTTATCTTGTTAGTTATGAATATTCCTTTGGTCGGTGTATTTTCTAAGCTACTTAATGTACCAAACTATATCTTGATACCATCAATTGCTGCTATCAGTTTCGTTGGTGTTTACTCTATCAACAGCACGACTTTTGATATGGTATTCATGGTAGCACTTGGGATATTTGGTTATTTCTTACGTAAGTTACATTTCCCTCTATCAGCCCTTATTCTAGGTTATGTACTAGGAGAGCTAATGGAATCTAACCTCAGACGTGCCTTGTCTATTTCCCAAGGTGAGATGTCTATTCTATGGAGTAGCCCAATCACCGTGTCACTATGGGGTTTGGTAGTTGTCATGATATTCATGCCAATTATTCGCAAAATGTATCGTAAGCGCTTTAAGAAAGCTATTAGATAAATCCTAACTGCTTTATTCTTAAAAAAGATTTCTTACGGCGGTTGTACTCTGGGTATGACCGCCGTTTTTTTAGCAGCTCGTTAAGACTTATATTTCTGACAATACTTTGACGCTCTGACAAGAATAAAGGCTACTAGGATGAGATATCTAATTCATTACGAAAAATGAGTTAATCATTATCAATTAATATCATTTATGGAATAGGATTTTATGATGATACCTATTTTAGATTTATTACAATCCATCCCAATGTGGCATTTAGCAGGTTTTTTTATCGCTGGGATGATAGCTTTTATTATCTCAACTATCTCAGGTGGTGGTGGTGCTATTTTACTAATACCATTCACTTCTTGGATGGTAGGAGCCGCGATTGCGCCACCTGTCATCAACGTAGCTACTTTTATCAGCAACACTTCAAGAATGTACCTATTTTGGAGTGATATTGATTGGTCATTAACTAAGTACTATGTACCAAGTGCTATTATCGGAGCATGGTTAGCGGCATTGGTTTTTAGTCGTTTAGATGCTGGCTGGATTCAACTACTGGTTGGCGCGTTTTTGGTGTCCACTATTTTCCAATATAAGTTCGGTAAAGTCGCTAAAACGTTTGATATGCCGAAAGTAGGATTTATTCCTTTAGGCTTTGTCATTGCTTTTATGAGCACCTTAGTCGGTGGTCTTGGTCCGATACTCAATCCTTTTTATATGAATGCTGGACTAGAAAAAGAAAACCTTATTGCCACCAAAACAGCTAATTCATTTTTTGTAGGTATTGTACAAATTGGTAGTTATACCTTTTTTGGCGTACTCACTGCTAAAATTTGGCTATATGGCCTAGTATTAGGACTAGGTGCTGTCGTAGGCAATATCATTGGCAAACGCTTTTTGGCGGGTATAAGCATCAGTCAGTTTAGAGTCATGCTGCTCATACTTATGGTGGTTAGTGGTCTGATAATGATATTAAGAAACATAGACGTGTTGTTTTAAAAACTCTCAATTAGATGCTGTATTCGCCCACGATAATATTAGGATTGGTTACTTTTTCTTTTAAAGTCTGCTGACCACTTTAAGGCCAGTATTTCGACTCTATTAATAATATTTTTTAAGATGAACCCTAAATTTCAGCACTCTCTACCCAAATAAACGCTTCCAAGACGTTTATCCATTGATCATCTAATCCTACTTTTAGCAACAAGGGCTCGCCAGTAACGGGATGAAGGTGACCGAACAAATAGAAGCGTTCAACAATGACCGTATCAACATTGGTTTTTCAAGGCCATTGTTGAGTGCTATTGCTGATGACTTTGTCAGCCATAATGTTTATATCGATCAGCTTGTTGCTATTGTGAACCAGAGCCATACGCTGGCGAGTCAGAAAACTATTGATTTGACGCAGTTAAAGGAAGAGAAGTTTATTATTTTTAATCGTGATGAAGCTCTTGGTCTATTTGATGAAACCATCATGATATGTAGACAGGCAGGTTTTTCGCCCAATATCGTCAGCCAACCCAAACACGTGCAAACATTAGTGACCGAAGTGGCAGCAGGATTAGGCGTAGCGATAGCTCCGTATTGTGTTCGAAAGCTATATAGCGAAGGCTGTCACTTTATAGCTTTAAACAATGTAAATAAGCAAATCCCGGTACAAATTCAATTTAAAAAAAATGAGGTTAGCGCAACAGTAAGCGCATTCGTAGATATTGCTTTTAGCGCCAAAAATGATATTCAAAGCAGCATGACCATCTGAACATTGTTAACAAATTTCAAAAAAATACTAATGGCGAGAGTAAAATTAAAGATAGATATATCCTGTTGAAAAAAGGGAGCGTAAGCTAAATTTTTATGCCAAGGCTGTGGATAGAGAATAATCTACCTAAACCACTTTATGATACGAGGTATATCGATTTTATATCGAACTAGATATAGCAATGCACAGCAAAACTTATTTAATAATTGACAACGCAGTTATTTTTTGCCAATATATTTATGAACAATGATTTGGAGGCGATCATTAAATAGCCGTGATTTTAAATCAACTACTCTTCACACCTTTCCGGTTTGTGTGCCAGTAGCTCCTACATCCGGGTTTAAGCGATTAAGACTTTTTTAATCTTTCCTAAACCTGATGACTAGGAGTCACTATGCAGGTTAAATCTCAAAAAATTTGGATCAAAAATCCCCTCGACTGTTTAGACCCAGCTTATGCGGGTGGCATTGTTATTCAAGATGATGTTATTGTTGAATTAATCAGTGCTGGCGAACAACCTTTGCAAGTGGTTGACGAAGTAGTCGATGCCCATGAACACGTTCTTATACCCGGCTTAATCAATAGCCACCATCACTTTTATCAGACCTTAACCCGTGCTTTTCCTGCCGCGTTGAACAAAAATCTCTTTCCTTGGTTACAAAGCCTCTATCCCGTTTGGGCGAGACTAACCCCTGAAATGATAGCAACATCTACCCAAATAGCGCTTTGCGAACTACTACTCTCTGGTTGTACTACAGCCAGTGATCATCATTATTTATTTCCTAATGGTTTAGAGCATGCTATTGATATTCAAGTAGAACAGGCAACCAAACTAGGTATTCGTGTTTACCTTACCCGTGGCTCAATGAGCTTAGGTGAAGATCAGGGCGGCTTACCTCCCAGAACCACCATTCAAACAGATCACGAAATCTTAGAGGATAGCCAACGATTGATTAAAGCCTATCATCAACATGAAGATGGCGCGATGACCCGCATAGCACTAGCCCCATGCTCACCATTTTCGGTTAGTGAAGAGCTAATGCGAGCAACGGCTGATTTAGCTCAAGATCTTGATGTTCGCTTGCACACCCATTTGGCCGAAACCCATGATGAAACAGACTTTTGTATAAAGATGTTTGGTGTGCGCCCTGTGGACTATCTTGAGCGCGTTGGTTGGCTAAATAATCGTACGTGGCTTGCACACGGTATTCATTTTAATGATGAAGAAATAGTACGGTTAGGGGCAGCTAACGTAGGGATTGCTCATTGCCCTTCATCAAACATGATATTAGCGTCAGGGCAGTGTCCTACCATTGCACTACAAGAGGCAGGTTGCCCTGTCGGTCTTGGTGTTGATGGCTCAGCATCAAATGACGGTTCGAATATGATTGGTGAAGTTCGTCAAGCTTTACTGTTACAACGTTTACGCTATGGCGCTAAAGAGATTACTCATCAAAAGGCGTTTGATTGGGCCACTAAAGGCTCAGCAGGATGTTTAGGACGTGATGATATTGGGGAGATAGCAGTAGGTAAACAAGCCGATATAGCGCTATTTAAACTTGATGAAATACGCTTTGCAGGTGCAGGATCTCCTGTTGCAGCACTATTACTTTGTGGCGCAACTAAAGCAGATAAGGTAATGGTTGCCGGTAAATGGCGTGTGTTAGAAGGTCAAGTGGTTGATGTTGACATTAATCAATTAATGGCAAAACAAATTACGCTAGCGGCGAATTTGGCACATGCTTAGAAATATGTGAATGTAAATTATATAAACACAATTAGGACGTGTTAAACATTCACCAATAGACACTGTTGATAGCTGCTGCTCTGTAAAAGCTGGGTTCAGACTAGGCAAAAATTGATTCTAATGCTAATGATAATTCTAATGCCTTGGCTAGATTTGCAGCACACTGCTTATAAATAGCTGGGGGCCAGTTTTAGCATCAGCTTCGAGGACGAAATAAGTAAAGGATTACTTTACCTGTTCTCAAGACAGGATTTTTTGCTGCTTCATTGACAAAAATAGTCGCTATCAGTGCCATGATTGAATGTTCAATATGCCTTATTAAATATATTTAATAGAGGTTTCTATGAACGCACCACGAAGAAAATCTGAATTGTTATACGGTCTTCATGATCGTCCTTCTCCACAAAAAGCTTTTTTTGCTGCTTTGCAACATATATTGGCCAGCTTTATTGGCATTATTACCCCTGCTTTAGTTATTGGCGGTACATTAGGATTAGGAAGTGAGTTACCTTATTTAATCTCAATGGCATTAGTAGTCTCCGGTGTTGGTACTTTTATACAAGCTAAACGCATTGGTCCTATAGGCTCTGGTCTACTCTGTGTACAAGGAACAAGCTTCGCCTTTTTAAGTGCTATTTTAGCTGCGGGTTTTATTGTGAAAAACCGGGGTGGTACTCCAGAAGATATTTTAGCGATGATTTTTGGCGTTGCTTTCTTTGCTTCTTTCGTTGAAATAATTTTAAGTCGTTTTATCCATAAACTAAAAAATGTAATAACACCTGTGACCACTGGCATAGTTATTACTACCATTGGTTTATCGTTACTTGAAGTAGGAATGACAGATATCGCTGGTGGTTTTGGTAATGAAGAATTTGGTGCCGCAAAGTTTGTGATTGTCGGCGCGGTGACATTAGTTGCCGTTATTTTCATGAATCGCTTTAATAATCCAATATTACGCCTTTCTGGTATTATGATCGGTATGGTAATTGGCTATATTACTGCCTACTTTATGGGAATGGTTACCTTTGCAATTCCTGATACAGCACTAATATCTGTTCCTATGCCCTTTAAATATGGTTTTAACTTTGACTTAGCGGCATTTATTCCCATAGCTATTATCTCAGTAGTAACTGCTATTGAGACCACAGGTGATTTAACGGCAAACTCTGTCGTTTCGAATGAGCCTACACAAGGGCCTGTATACGTTGATCGCATTAGAAGTGGTGTATTAAGTGATGGGGTTAATTCTTGTATAGCCGCTATCTTCGGCAGTTTTCCAATGTCGACTTTTAGTCAAAATAATGGGGTTATTCAGTTAACGGGTGTGGCAAGTCGCTATGTTGCCTTTTATGTTGCGGGTTTACTTGTTTTGCTTGGGTTATTTCCGATTATTGGTGCCGTATTACAAACCATACCAAAACCAGTTTTAGGAGGAGCAACCTTAGTGATATTTGGTACGGTTGCTGCCGCAGGTATTCGTATTTTAGCGACTGCTGAGTTAGACCGTCGTGACTTACTCATTATGGCTGTCTCTTTTGGTTTAGGGCTCGGTGTGGTTGCAGTGCCTGAAATAACTAATTCATTTCCACCATTAATGAAAAGTATTTTTAGCTCATCTGTTACTGTTGCCGGTATTTCTGCTATTTTGATGAGCTTGATTATGCCTAAGGAAAAGAATAATGACGTTGAGCAAGAAGAGCTATCAGGAGAGAATCCAGAGATCAACGTGGCTTAGTGATTGCCTTAAAGCCGATCATTAAATTATTGTGGTCTATCATCAACTAATAATACACCTTTCCGATATGTGTATTATTAGTTTCAATAGCCAAAACATCAGGCTGCGGCTCAGTATGATACTTAAAGCGCTCGACTGAAATATTAGGTTTTTAAGTTAATTAGTCGCTAGCAAATAGCCTTTCATTTTGTGCGACTATGTCCGCTCAACCCGCAGCATCATATATACCCAATGAGCATATTTTAATTTAACCCGAAACTCAGGATGCATACAGTTGCGACTGCGCTCATAGCCAATTAAGTGGATACCTGTCTCAAGCGTACTGATCACGAATAGAATATATAGGGTAAGCACACTATGAAGTACACTGTGATCATTCCAATAAATTAAAACACTGATACCATTAACCTACAGCCTAATATTCGAGTCCTCACTAGAGACTTGAAACTTCAACACTCTCTGCCCAATCAAACTCCTCTAAAACACGCATCCATTGATCGTCCAATCCTGCTTTTAGCAACAATGGCTCGCCAGTGACGGGATGACTAAGTGCTAAAGTCTGGGCATGTAGCAACATGCGTGAGCAATCATATTGACTACGAAAAAACCGATTGTGCCGTCCGTCACCATGGCTAGTATCACCCACTATATGATGAAATAAATGTCTCATGTGCCGACGCAGTTGATGCTTACGTCCTGTCTCGGGTGTTAAGCGCACTAGACTATAACGGCTGGTCTCATGCTTCTTTGACACCGCAAAGGGCAACTCAATTTGGGCTAGACTCTGCCAATGGGTTACCGCCTCTTGAGCGGGTTTATCCAAGTCGGCAAACTTATCGGCGATAGCATCAGGCTTAAAGCTCAACGCATAGTCGACGACTCCTTGCTCTGGCATATAGCCGCGCACCACAGCTAAATATTGCTTAGTCACTTTGTGCTCAGTAAAGGCCTCGTTAAGGCTACGCGCCACGGCTGAGCTCTTAGCAAAGAGCAACACGCCTGATGTCGGCTTATCTAACCTATGTACTGGAAAGACATGGCAACCTACCGCATCACGGGTAAGCTGCATGGCAAAGCGCGTCTCGCCTGTATCCAGCCAACTGCGATGCACCAATAGACCAGCCTCTTTATTAATCGCTACCAAAAATTCATCTTCATAGATAATGTCTATTGGGCTTGCGATGTCGCTCTCAATTTCCATATGTTCAGTGCCTATATTTTAAATGTTATTATTTTAGATACTAATGCTTCAAATTCTATAATTATATAGCCGCTATCTTTTATAACTATGCTTTTATTACACTTATAGTGACTTTTATTTATAAAGTTCACTATAATTTTAGATAAGGTTGTAAAGATAACCATATAAAGGGAATCGTAAATAATGAATGAGTTAAATTCCAAACGGTCGACTGTGTGGACGGTTATAAATTTACTGGTTTTTTTCGCCACTTTAGGCGTCAATTATCTAGGCGCATCTGGATTTTTTAATGGTATGGGACAGGCTGCGGTGTCAAAGAAATACCAGACACTACTGATGCCTAATAATTTTGCGTTCTCGATTTGGGGCGTCATTTATACGCTTGCTTTGCAACGCTCGTCACTCTTTTTATAAAGAGCAAAGATCCTGCCGTTGCTAGGCTCATTGGATTGATATCCGCGCCATTCGTGGTCAGTAGCTTATTTAACATGGCATGGATCGTGGCTTTTTCTTACGAAAGAGTAGGGCTGTCAACGCTCTTTATAATCGGTATGTTAGCCTCGTTAGTGGCTATTGTGCATAGAATCTACAACGGACGAGACGAGTTCCCGTCTACTTTAGCAGGCATAGCTTTTAGCCTTTACGCGTCTTGGGTGTTTGTTGCCACTATCTTGAATACAGCTATCTTATCTATTCAACAAGGATGGCAAGGGTTTGGTATTCCAGGCTCAGTTTGGACGATTATCGTATTATTACTGATAGTTGCTCTGGTAGTAGGCTATGTGCTGCGCTATCGAAATGCGGCCTTTCCTATCGCAGTGGCATGGGCATATTTTGGTATTTATAGCGCCTACGCGAATGGTTTAGTTGCTCCCTCATTAGCCTCGATAATTCAGCTAGTCTTACTGCTTGGCATCGCTGTATTTATAACGTTAACGGGTTATACTTTTTATAAAAATCGCTATGCTATCTTCCCGCCTTCTGAAGTATGATAACTTTTTGTTGGTTACACAGTCTATGTTTCCCAATAAAAAATCCCCACTACTATCAAGACAGTAGCGGGGATTTTTTACACTCAGTTTTTACGCTTCAAACCTACTCAACCGTAACACTCTTAGCTAGATTGCGTGGCTGGTCAACATCGGTACCACGCATGACTGCCACATGATAAGACAATAACTGTATTGGCACACTATAAACGATAGGCGCTAGAGTCTCACAGACATCAGGTACATAGACCACATGTAATCGATCCTCAGCGACCATTTTGCTGGCTTCACTAGCGAATACAAACAGCTCACCGTGGCGCGCGTGCACCTCTTGCATATTGGCTTTGAGCTTATCGAACATACTGTCTTTTGGCGCGAGTACGACGATAGGCATGTCTTTATCAACGAGTGCCAGCGGCCCATGTTTTAGCTCGCCTGCCGCATAGCCTTCAGCGTGAATATAGGAGATTTCTTTTAGCTTAAGTGCACCTTCTAAGGCGATTGGGAACTGAAGACCGCGCCCTAAAAATAGGCAGCTTTTCTTATCTTCAAAGTTTTCGCTCATGATTTGAATATCGCCGTCTAGCTTGAGGCTAGCAAACAGCTGACCAGGGAGCTTGTGTAGCTCACTGAGTAAATCCGTTAGGCGTTCATTATCAATACGTGATTGAGTAGCGCCAATCTTCAATACTAACAGCATTAAAGCGGCAAGCTGGGTGGTAAAGGCCTTGGTAGAGGCAACACCAATCTCAGGGCCTGCTAGCGTTGGTAGATAGATGTCTGTTTCGCGCACTAGCGACGAGGTTGGCACGTTACATAAGGCTAAACTGACTAAACCTGTAGGGTTCTGTTTTTGCGTATCGCGTAGCGCGGATAAAGTATCAGCAGTTTCACCTGATTGGGAGATACAGATAACCAGCGAGTTGTCGACGACGACTGGATTGCGGTAGCGAAATTCACTAGCAACTTCGACTGAGCAGGGTAGGCGAGTCAAGTTCTCAAACCAGTATTTAGCGACCATACCCGCATGATAGCTAGTGCCACAAGCAATCACTTGTATGTTACGAATGCCAGCAAGCTGTGGCTCATGGCGCTGTAAGAAGTCGCTACGTAAGGTAGGAGTATCGGCATTATCTACTGCCATCTCAATAGTACGGGCGACTGCATCAGGCTGCTCGTAAATCTCTTTAAGCATATAATGCTTGAACTCGCCTTTATCTGCATTATGTTGCTGCGCATCAATCTCATTGATTTTGCGACTCACCTCAATGCCATCAGCAAAGATCTGAATGCTATTACGAGTTAACTTGGCGATATCACCTTCTTCTAAGTAAATGAAGCGGTTGGTCACAGGCAATAGTGCCAGCTGATCTGAGGCGATAAAGTTCTCACCAATACCCACGCCAATAACTAGCGGTGAGCCTAAGCGTACGGTTATCAGCTCATCAGGATTATCGACATGGACGATTCCTAAAGCAAATGCACCGTGCAATAGTGGAATAACGGCACGTACCGCCTCTAATAAATCAGGGCTTTGGCTGTATAGATCATTGATTAAATGGGCGACCACTTCGGTATCGGTTTGTGAGGTGAACTCATAGCCTTTGGCGATTAGCTCTTCTTTGAGCTCAGCATAGTTCTCAACGATACCATTATGCACAACGGCGATTTTGCCGGATACGTGCGGATGAGCATTACGCTGTGCAGGCTCGCCATGAGTCGCCCAGCGCGTATGAGCAATACCAATATGACCATCAAAAAACTCAGGATTGACAGCGACCGCATCGACTAGCGCTTGTACTTTGCCGACTTGGCGTTCGCGATGTAGCGCGCCATCACGAATCACGGTGAGACCCGCAGAATCGTACCCTCGATACTCTAAGCGCTTAAGACCTTCAAGCAAGATATTAGCGATATTACGCTCAGCAACTGCGCCTACGATTCCACACATAATAAGTCCTTAAATTAAATTTATTTTGTTATTTATAAATAAGTAGTGATATTAGGGTCTGTTGAACATTCGACCGTGGCACTGACAGTGACTATTTTTTAGGCGATTCTAGATTAAAAATATCTAGTTTAGTCACTCTAAGCGGATCTTTTTAATGACGAATCGGCAAAAAAGAGTCCTGTCCTTGCAGGCTGATGCTAAAATCGCCCTATTCGTTGTAAAAATCTAGCCAAGGCATCTGCATTACCTGCGATTTTTACCTAGACTAGAACCATTTTAGCTATCAGCAGTGCCTACTTGTGAATGTTCAACAGACCCTAAGGTCTAGATAAATACTAATAAGCAGCACCACAAATATTGCCGCGCTGCTTATAGATAATATAGTGATACTTTTGAATGGCTAAACTTAAACATTCAAGCGTTATTCTGACCCTTGAGTAAATTCAAATACTTCACCTTCAGTAGTCATCACTTTTCTATACCCTTTTTCCGCTTCTAATGACACCGCTGTGATGTCATTGACACTAGCAGAACCGTTCGCGTTTATATATATCCAAACTTCATTACCATTAGGGTAGGTCATTATATAACGCTCGTAAGAAGCGTTATCGGGATCAGGCAGCATACCCACACCCCAGTTAAAATGACAGTTACCTGAGTACTTTGATACTTTTTTAGCATCAGAGTAGTTGCACTCTCCATCATATTCTAAAGTAGTGCTCGCTGAGGCTATTGAAAATGACAGAACGGTAGTTGAAAAAATAAAAATAACCGATAAAAATTTTCTCATCATACATTCCTTACGCTGTTATTTTTAGATAAAAAACGTTTACGTTGCTGTGCTATTTATTTTTTAGTCGGCCGAACAAAATCAGCTTTTTGTACTTGACGACCGCGACCCAACGCTAAGGCATTAGCATCGACATCGCTGGTAATGACAGAACCTGCACCAACCGTAGCATTCTCACCGATAGTCACTGGCGCCACTAAGCTTGAGTTTGAACCAATAAAGGCATTATCTTCGATGATCGTTTGTGATTTATTGACCCCATCATAATTACAGGTAATGGTTCCCGCACCGATATTGGCACCAGTGCCGACTGTGGCATCGCCAATATAGCTTAAGTGATTAACCTTGCTGCCATGACCAATTGTTGATTTTTTAATCTCAACAAAATTACCAACTTTGCTGTTATCCGCCAACACCGTATCAGGACGTAGATTGGCAAAAGGTCCAATATCGACGCCTGCACCAACTTGAGTACGATCAATGACACAATAGGGTTTTAGATGACAAGCATTACCAATCTGTGCATTCTTAATAATACAGCCAGCTTCAATATAAACATTATCACCAAGGACACAATCCCCTTCAAACACGACATTGACATCGACGAACACATCTTGTCCAGCGCTCAAGCTACCACGAATATCAACGCGAGTTGGATCAGCAAATTGCACACCAGCCACTTGCAAATCAGCAACCATCTTATTCTGCCAAGCGCGCTCTAAGCTGGCAAGCTGTTGACGATTATTAACGCCTTCAATCTCAAACGCATGCTCAGGCTCAATCGCTGCGATAGTAACGCCATCTGCTACTGCCATTTTTACAATATCGGTCAAATAATACTCTTGCTGCGCATTATCATTAGAAAGCTTTGGCAAATATTTATGTAGTAAGGCATTATCTACACAATAAATACCGCTATTAATCTCAGCAATGAGTCGCTCGTCATCATTAGCGTCTTTTTGCTCAACGATAGCCTCGATATGCCCATTGCTATTACGCTTGATACGACCAAGACCAAAGGGATTGGCTACGGTCAGTGTTAACATCGACATACCGTCAGTATTAGCGCTCTTTAGACTGGTTAAAGTCTGATTGCTAACCAGTGGCACATCACCATAAAGTATTAGACTTTGTCCCTCTTTTGGCAACTTATCAAGAGCGACTTTTACCGCGTGTCCTGTGCCTAGTTGTTCCGTCTGCGCGACCCAAGTAATAGGCAGATGCGCATATTGATTGTCGATAGTCGTCTTAACTTGATCACCGCCAAAACCATAAACGATGATAGTGTCATCCACATCAAGCTGATAGCAAGTATCTAATACGTGACCTAGCAAGGTTTTCCCCGCTAGAGTCTGCAGTACTTTTGGCTTAGCGGACTGCATGCGCGTGCCTTTGCCAGCAGCGAGAATAACGACAGATAAAGATGAAGACGCAGATAAGGACATATTATTTCCAAAAGTGTAACAAGATATAGTTTAAAATTATAACCTAAATATCCGATAATACATATAGGTAGTAAATATCGATTTATGTTGGCATTAATTTATATTGGAATAGTTAACAGGTGGTAATAGAGCGCTATTCTCTATTACCAATGCTGCTGGCTATAGCATTATACCTACGATAAAAATAATCCAAACGATTGCGGCCATGACCCCTGCGATAATATCATCAAGCATAATACCGAGACCGCCTGCGACTTTTTCGTCCGCCCAGCCGATAGGGGGCGGTTTTATAATATCAAAAAAGCGAAATAGGATAAAAGCGACTGCTAACGAGAGAATAGATAGCGCCTGAGTAATGTCTTGCCAAAAGTTGGCGATACTTACGTTCAAATAGGAAAAAGGCAGTAGGGTAATCCAAATACCCGACCATTCATCCCAAACAATATGCGGATCGTCGTGCATCTGCATTAGCTCAGCGGTACGCCCACATATCCAAACGCCAATCACACAAGATAATATTGTGATAATCAAAAAAGGTATAAAGCCTAAGCTCATCAGCGGAATAGCGATAATGAGTCCACCAACGGTTCCCCAAGTGCCAGGCGCGCGACGTGGCAGCCCGCTACCCAAACCAATACCTAGCCAATAAACTATGGTATCAAGTGTGCTGGCATTAGCAGGCAGGGGCGGGCAGTCATTGGCCTTACTGATATCAGGCTTATGGCTATTATCAGGCTTATGCTCGTTGTTAGAGGCGTCATTAGTCATAGATTAACCTGCAAAGTGTTGATAACCCGTCAAAGTGGGAAGCATGGTAAAAGGTGCTGGGTTTGCCTGAGTGACGGCTTGATTTTGATAAAATAACTGTGGATGTAATGGGGTGGTAGTGTTCGTATCAGCGGTAGCGATAACTTCACCAACGCAAGTGACTTGAGTATTACTGATAGGTAGCTCGATATTAGTAGGCAAAGTAAAAGCTAGCTCGTAATCATCGCCCCCGGTCAATTGACACAATAGACGCTGGGCCAAATCGACTTTTGCTAACGGCTCACTAACCGGTAACTGCTCAAGATTGACGCGCATCGCAACGCCACTCTGCTGACAGATATGACCTAAGTCCTGATACAGCCCGTCAGAGATATCTATCATGGCGGTCGCGCCAATTTTTGCTAACGCAGCACCTAATGTGATACGCGGCGTTGGCATATGTAAGCGATGGACAAGCTCTTGAGCACTAGTATTATGGGCATTATCTAGGTTTCTCAAAGCATAAGCGGCATCACCAAGCGTACCCGATACATAGACCTTGTCACCCACTTGCGCACCTGAGCGATAGACTGCTGGGGTGTTTTTCTCTAATAGCCCTTGAGCGCTAACACTCAATATTAAGCTATCACTACGAGTCGTATCACCACCGATCAGCGCCACATTGAATAGCTTGCAGGCATGAAATAAGCCCTTAGCAAATTCAGTTAGCCATAGCTCATTAGCTAAGCGCTCAGGCAAAGCTAATGCTAGTAAGATGCTGTGCGGCGCGGCGCCCATAGCGGCTAAATCTGAGATATTGACGGCAACTGCTTTATAGCCAATAGAGAATGCTAACGCGTTAACCTCGTCCCAATCTGCGCTAAAGTGTCGGCCTTGCACGAGCGTATCGATGCAACTCACCAGCCGCACGTCAGCTGGCAAGCTCATTACGGCAGCGTCATCACCGATGCCTTTATTGATGCCTTGACTGATATCAGTAGGCAAAGATAAATCAGCTTGCAGCTTAAGAAATATGCGCTCAATTAGCTCAAATTCAGTCATGACTAGTCGTTATCTTTATTAACAGTGTTTTCTGGATGAGCAGTATCATCATCGATACTACCATCATGTGCCTCTGCTATTGACTCACTTACACTGGCAGCAACGATACTAGCCGTATCTAAAGTTTCTGTACCAGTTTTTATATCAGTTTCCGTATTAGTCTCTATATTTTGAGTATTAACGGTTTCGTTGATAGTAATTGTGCTGGTCTCTTCAACGATAGCAGCTGGTGTTACATTATCTGTTTTCGTGGTGTCTGTTTTTGTATTGATGGATTGAGCCTTTGCATTAGCAATCGCAGCTTTGGTACTAGTGCCAGCGGTAGCTTTGCTTGGGCGCTTACGCTTAATGCCTGCTTTATTAGCGCTAATTCGGGGCTTAGTAGAGGCATCAGCTGTCTCAGTTTCGGCAGCTAGCGCTGTTTCGTTGACTGGCGTTGGTGCTGATATTTTTGTAACCGCAGGCTTTTGTGAGTTGCGCTTATTGGCTTTGGTGTCAGCTTCTACTTCAAGACTACGCAATTCAATGGCTATTCTATCCAGTACCGCATTGATTAATTTATGCGCGTCGGTCGCTCCAAAGTGATTATTCAGCTTCATCGCTTCGTCCATCACGACTTTATAAGGAATCTCTAAGCGGTTTTGTAGCTCATAAGCACCAATCAATAAAATAGCGTGCTCAACGGTATCGAGCTGATCCACTTCACGGTCTAGATGCTGGCTAATCAGCGCATCTAAAGCATCAATTTGCTCTGGGATATCATGCATCATCTCATGATAATAGCCAATATGTACTGTATGCATCGCATTAGTGGCACGCGTACGCGCTGCGATATCATGTGGGGCATTGTCTTTCCAGCCCATCTTACCTGAGGTATCAAAGCGACGATCGGTAACTAGCCACTCATACAAGCCTTGCATAGCAAAGCGACGCGCCTTTCGTACCGCCGTGTGGCTAGTCTTATAAGTCGACTCACTCATATCGAAGCTCTGCTCACCAGCACTACTGCTTGCCAGACGAATCGCTTCGGCTTGTTCGGACTTCAAATCCATGTCGGTATGGTTTTGAGCGGTTTTTGCAGCGTTAATAGCTTGCTTGAGTTGGTCAGTCATAAGGGTCAGTACCTAGGTGTTGATATGTTAAATAGGGTCGTTAATAAATGGTTTTGGAGCGTATTATTAATAAGAAACAATGCTGTTAAATAGTAGTCGACTGGTAAATTTTGCCAGTCCGTTTTAGAGCATGAGCGCTATGATAGTGGCATAGCGCTCATTAATTTTTTAAAATGATTAAACTACGAGCGCTTCAAATTAAGCGTCGTCTTCATCGCTGTCATCGATATCCAGCTGTGACAGTACTGCGATCATCTCAAGCACCACCATCGCCGCCTCTGAGCCTTTGTTACCGGCTTTAGTGCCCGCACGTTCAATCGCTTGCTCGATGCTATCGGTGGTCAATACGCCATTAGCGACAGGGATATTATAATCGGTAGCAACACTACTTAAGCCTTTAGCGGATTCGCTGGCCACAAAGTCGAAATGTGGGGTGCTACCACGGATAATAGCGCCCAAAGCGACAATAGCGTCAAAACGATCTGATTCAGCAGCGCGCTGGGCAACTAGCGGTAACTCAAAAGCGCCAGGTACTCGGACGACAGTGATATTGCTACCCAATACGCCATGACGTAATAGCGCATCGATAGCGCCATCTACTAGTGACTCAACCACAAAACCATTAAAACGGGCGACCACGATACCGACACGAACGTCAGCATTTTGGTGCAAGTTACCATCGATATGAGTGACGGCATCGCGCTGTTGTTGTAAATTTGACATAGAGTTATCCTTTATTATGAATCGTTTTTATCGTAAATGTGCTGAGATGAATTATCATCAATAAATAGGTAGCGCTATGATAGCATTTTTCTAGATAAAATTGTGTTTTACACAGCCACTACTGTCTTATAGGCGCATCGGTATACCTTGTGCTGCCATATAGCGCTTTGCCTCTAAAACAGTGTGCTCACCGAAGTGAAAGATACTAGCAGCAAGTACCGCATCGACGCCACCTTGTAATACGCCATCGGCTAAATGCTGCAAATTACCGACACCACCTGAAGCGATTACTGGTACGTTGACATGGCTAGTAATCTGCTTCATTAAGGCTAAATCGTAGCCCTTTTTGGTACCATCCCCATCCATTGAAGTGACTAATAATTCACCAGCGCCCAGCTCTGCCATTTTAGACGCCCAAGCAACCGCATCTATGCCTGTCGACTTACGACCGCCATGGGTAAAGATTTCCCAACGTGGTTGCAGGATACCATCGATCATAATATCAGCGACTTGCTTAGCATCGATAGCCACGACGATACATTGGTTGCCAAATTTTTGTGCCGCTTCCCCTACGAATTCAGGAGTAAAAACAGCTGCTGAGTTGATCGCCACTTTATCTGCGCCTGCATTAAGCAGGTTACGGATATCAGCGACCTTACGTACGCCGCCACCGACAGTTAGCGGTACAAAGACGCTTTCTGCCATACGCTCAACCGTATGATAGGTAGTATCACGCGCGTCGCTGGTCGCCGTAATATCTAAAAAAGTAATCTCATCAGCGCCTTGTTCGTTATAGCGTCTAGCGACTTCGACAGGATCGCCTGCATCGATAATATCGACGAACTGCACACCTTTGACCACGCGACCATTATCTACATCCAAACATGGAATAATACGTTTTGCTAGCATAGGGTCTCACTTATTAATTTAAAACCATAAAGGTATTTATCGATGCATTTTACCAAAATTAGCAAGCTGATATCATGGTAATCGACATTTAAGCTATCTATTTTATAACTACTTTAATTTTCTTAAAACTACAAAGCTAACAAAACTTTTAACTATCATTTATTTGAATTTATATATAATAAAGTTATTGTTTAACCTCTCAAAGTTCAAAAATTTGATAATTGAAATTTTAAAAAAATATTAAGGCTCCTTATGTGTCAATTGTTCGCTATGAACAGCAAAAACCCTGCCGATATTAGCTTTTCCTTTACAGGCTTTCGTTGTCGTGGCGGCTTGACTGATGATCATACTGAGGGCTTTGGCGTGGCTTATTTTGAGCCGACAGGGCTACGACTGTATTGTGATGATCGCGCGGCTATGGACTCGCCAATTGCTGAACTGGTGAGCCTCACTAAAGTTAAAGCTTTAACCACTATCGTGCATCTGCGTAAGTCAGATGATAGTCTGTTGCGTAATGCTCATCCCTTTATTCGTGAGATATGGGGCGAGTCTTGGGTGTTTTCTCATAATGGTAAAATGACTATTAAGCAGGCGAGTGATAACGATGCTATCAAGCAAGGAGTGTCGCGCTATTATTGCCCAGTAGGCGATACGGATTCCGAGTTTGCCTTTTGCTATTTGCTTAACCAGCTAAAAGAGCGTTTTGAGCATAAGCCTGATGATAAGACGATGTTTGACTTTTTGACAAAGCAGTGTCGATTTTTGGCTGGTTATGGTCTTTTTAACTGTCTATTATCTAATGGCGATTGGCTACTGAGTTATGCGACAACTTTACTGTTTTACGTCACTCGGCAAGCGCCGTTTGGCTCAGCGACTCTCATAGACGCTGATATCACTATCGATTTCGCTCAAGTTAACAAGTCTGACGATGTGATTACTATACTTGCGACTACGCCATTAACCAGTGATGAGAATTGGCAGCAGCTGGCTATTAATGAGTGCGTGATATTTGCTGAGGGCGAGATTATTTATCAAGATATTCCAGAGTCGCCTGAGTATTTATCGATTGAAAAAGGTTTAGAGATTGCTAAGAATAAGTAGTTTGTACGCAGTCGTTTTTATAATAAAAAGTAAAAACCATAATGGAAATGTTGTTAAGGCTTATTCTAAACTGTGATGGAGTAATGGTGACGATATCAACCTTAAAAGCCAAATAACTTTGAATAATAAAGGTAGTTGCCGCATCAAGGTGTAAGCTTAACAATTTTAGGTATAATAGCCTTATTCTAAATTATTCAATATCTCCATTCATTCATTAATTTTTACGAGAGCGCCCATGTCCGTCTATACTCAACTTACTAATGAGCAATTTGCTGCATTTTGTCAAAACTTTGGCGTATCTTTTGCCCGTGCTATTCCTATTACCCAAGGTATCAAAAACTCAAACTGGTTTATTCAAACCACGGATGATAACGATGGCGATCACTCTTATGTCTTCACCTTGTTTGAAGAGCGTCCACCAAGTGATATCGAAAAAATGGCGGTTATTCTTAATCAATTGCAAGGTAAACTGCCCGTTGCTGCGCCATTGGCTCTAGTCAATGATAAAGCAGATGATAATACGAACCAAAAAAGCTACGTCATCCATTACGATAATAAAGCCATTACCTTAGTGCCTTGCTTAGCTGGCGCACATCCCAAGCAAACTACCCAAGCGATGTGTCACGAGATTGGCGCAGCGTTAGCCCTGCTGCATGAAACCTTGCAGGCGCTGCAACCAAGCGAGGATTATGGCGTAGCGCTTTATCCCTGGAGTGAGGTTCGTGATCGCGAAATTCAATTTATGCCTGGTGATGAAGCCAAACTGATGGGTGATATTTGGCAGTCTTATACGGATTTGCCACTTGATACCTTGCCAAAAGGTCTGTGTCATCTTGATATGTTTGCTGATAATACCTTGTGGGACTTACCATCACAAAACCTGCCAGCACAGAATTTGCCCTCTAACAATGGTCAACAAGCCAATGCAAAACTGACGGGCTTACTTGATTTTACTGAGGTCAGTGTCGATCATTATGTGATGGATATTGCCATCACTATCAATGACTTTTGTACGACTTGGGGCGATGCTGAGCAAGGCGAGACGGTAAATTTTGACCGTAGTAAAATGAGCGCTTTTTTAAAGGGATATGAGTCTAAGCGCGTGCTTAACTTTGATGAGAAACAGGCGCTACCGGTGATGCTTGTCAAAGCGGCGGTGATATTCTGGCTACTGCGCCTTAATGTGATTCATTACAATCGCACCGAGGGCCGTACGGGCGACAATATCATGGTAAAAAACCCTGATTTGATGAAACGTCTTGCTGCTTATCACTTCTCACATGTCGAAAAAACAAAAGACTGCGTTTACGTTGTTATCGATAGTGAACAGGATAATAAGATAAAAGGTGTTTTTAGCACGGTAATACAAGCTGAGCAGGCACGCGATCGCTTAAATAAATCGTTAAATGTGGATGCTACTCACACAGTAGTAGTCAAAGAATATACAATGAATCAATTGGTTTAATTTTATTCTCATCCTTTTGTATAGGCCTATTCTGAATTGACCTTATCTATTCTTAAAGTCTTAGCCACTTACAGATTTCCAAGTCTTGCAATGGCTAAGCACGCAGAACCCAATCTTGCAGAATCTAAGGATACCCTTATGACTAATGAAGCTGACAATTGGCACCAGCTGGCGCGCTACGACACCAATATGCAAGGCGAGCTACATGCTAACCTATTACGCAATAATGGCGTTACGGTTTCGTTGCAACCGCTGAGCGCTATACCAGGCATGAACTCTGGCATTGTATTGTGGGTTGAAAAAACCGATCTAGCACAAGCTCAGCACATCCTACAAAGCGTCAATAATGATGGTGCTGATGGCGCAAGCCTGCTCGCTCAGATGAGTGATGCCGAATTAGGTATCAGTAACGACACTTCATCAAGCCAAGCGATAAGCGATAGCAGCACAATGAATAAAGGCGGTACTCTGTAAATGTGTCAACTCTTAGGTATGAACTGTAATGTCCCAACCGATATCGGCTTTAGCTTTGCAGGGTTTCGTCGGCGCGGCGGCGTGACGGACAGCCACGAAGATGGTTTTGGTATTGCGTTTTTTGAGCGTAGTGACTGCGCTGACAATAATAACGCTTCAACGGGGCTGCGTCTGTTCCATGATAATCGCCCTAGCCATGAGTCGCCTGTCGCAGATTTGGTCAATAACTATCCGATCAAGGCGATAAATGTCATCGCTCATATCCGTAAGGCCACTCAAGGTCAAAACTGCTTGGCTAACACCCATCCCTTTGTCCGTGAAGTATGGGGCGAGCAGTGGGTATTTGCGCATAATGGACAGATGAATAAGTCTTTTATTCAGCGCTGTCAGCGTTTGCAAGACAATGGCAATGCTGAATACTGCCAGCCTGTCGGTACTACTGATTCTGAAATGGCATTTTGCTACTTAATCAATCGCCTTAAGAGCAGCTTTAAATCGCGTCCTGATGATCGGACTCTATTCAACTTTCTGACCACTCAATGCCGTTATCTATCGGCCAATGGGCTGTTTAATTGCCTGATATCTAATGGCAATTGGCAACTGGCTTATGCGGGTAGCTTATTGTTTTATCTCACCCGTCAAGCGCCATTTGGCAAGGCGGAGTTGGCTGATGATGAGCTGGCGATTAACTTTGGTGATGTGACCACTGATACTGATAAAGTCACTATCTTAGTCACCGTACCCTTGACCAAAAATGAAAAATGGCAACAGCTGGCCGTCAACGAATGCATCATCTTTCGAGATGGCGATATTCTATTTAAAGACAGTCCAAGCCAGCGTAAGTTTTTAACGATTGACGAAGGGATAGCTATTGCACGATCGGTTGGGGCGAGTGTTTAGGGGTGAATGATGAATCATGATGATCTGTTGGCGATATTAGATACCCTCATTAAAGACTGGGAAAGCGAAGTCGTTGAATTTAAGCGAGGTAAAAAAGAGTTCTCTTTATCAGATATTGGAAAATATTTTTCAGCGATAGCTAATGAAGCTAATTTGCGCGCGCAAAAATTTGGCTGGTTGGTATTTGGTATTGATGATAAAACTAGACAAGTTATTGGCACAGATTACAAAGCTAATAACTCTGAACGTATACAAGCAGTGAGTCAGCAAATTTCTCAAGAGATGCAACCAACAGTCACTTTTAGAAATATTTTTGAGTTGAAACATCACAAGGGTAATGTTGTTATGTTTCAAGTTCCAGCAGCGCCTAAAGGTTCGCCAATATCTTACAACGGACATCATTACGCTAGAGCTGGTGAGAGCTTAGTAGCGCTAGGATTAGATAAGTTAAATGAGATTAATCAACAAGAGAAATGGATAGATTGGTCAGCACAAGTAGTATTAGAAGCGACGATGGACGATTTAGATCCAGATGCTCTAATTAAGGCTAAACAAGGTTTTTCTAGAAAAACGGGTCAAAGATTTGAAAGCAAGATGTTACTTGAGCTTAGCGATGAAGATTTTTTGAACAAAGCTAGATTAATTGAAAACGGTAAAATTACTAGAGCTACACTCTTACTTCTTGGAAAACCAGAGTCAGTTCGCCTCCTTTCTCCTCATCCAGCAACAATGGTATGGAGCCTAGAAGCAGAAGAGCGAGCTTATGAACATTTCTATCCACCTTTCCTACTAACATCAACACAGCTCTATCAAAAAATACGTAATTTTCAGATACGAATTTTACCTGACAATGAATTGATTCCCGTCGAGATTGATAAATACAATCAACGTGTTGTGTTAGAGGCATTACATAATTGTATTGCTCATCAAGACTATACCAAGCATTCTAGGATTATTGTGTCTGAGAAAACAGATCGTTTAATCTTTGAAAGTGAAGGAAGCTTTTTTGATGGTAAGCCTGTGGATTATATATCAGGAGATAGAAGGCCAAAAAAATATCGTAACTTTAAGCTCGCGCAATCTATGGTTCAACTTAATATGATTGATACAATGGGCTATGGTGTTCATGAAATGTATGAGAAACAGGCAAAGCGCTATTTACCTTTACCTGACTATGATTTGACTATGCCTCAAACAGTAAGATTGGTTATATATGGAGATGTTGTTGATCCTGCTTATAGTAAATTATTGATTAAAAATACAGACCTATCATTAATGGAAATTATAGCATTAGATAGGGTTCAAAAGAGTCAGGATATTTCTAAAGAAATGGCTAAAGAGTTACAACGAAAGAATCTCATAGAGGGACGGAGACCTAATTACTATGTGTCTTCATCAGTGGCAGAAGCTACCAACAAAAAAGCTAAATATATACGTAATAGAATTCAAGATGATACTTTCTATATGCAACTTATCTTAGATTTTATAGGTAAGTACAGTCAAGCTACAAGACCTGAAATTGATAACTTATTATTGCCTAAGCTTAGTGAGATTCTTGATGAAAAACAGAAAGTTACTAAAGTAGGTCATCTATTGACAAAACTCAGAAAAATGGAAAAAATTAAAAATATTGGAGCAGGTAAACATTCAAAATGGGTTATGAGATGAGAGAAGCACCTCAAATGAGAGAACTTTGAGAGAGAAAGAGCTTGATTAAGAGAGAGGTAAAATATTACTTATTTATAAGTATATGATATAAATAGATATTTTGTAAAAATATTGATGTAGCGTATGTATAATTTGAGAGAGAAGTATCAAATTGTGAGAGAAGAATCAACCCAAATAAACCCCACAACAGCGCTTAAACTTCTCCCCAGACCCACAAATACACGGCTGTTTTTGACTAACACTCATATCAACAGTCGGATCTAAAAAGTACCAGCGCTCGCTTGTTTTATCTTTTACCTTTACGAAACTAGATAATTCATGATGCGCAGCTTGCTGACCATCAGGCTGCCCTTTTGACTGGGTATAAAACGCTTTAAACTCAACTTGTGCATGACGCTTACCTAGCTTTGCAGTATGACTGACAATCTCTAATCCTGCCCAATTGGTCTCACGTGCCCATGATTCTATAGACTTAGTATCAAGTAATGCTTGCTGCGCAGGTAAAGTAGTCTTGACGATATATTCTGGCTTCACCAACACAAAAGCACTATAACGCGTACGCATGAGACGCTCAGCACTTTCGGCTTTGATACCATCAGCTTTATCACTACTGTTATCAAGTAAACTATCGTGATACGGCTGACAGCAGTCGCTATAAGCTATGGGCTGTATTAAGAAATCTAACTTTGGCGAGACTTGGCAAGGGCATAGTTGCATAATAACTCTGACTTGATGTAGTTTATCGTAGGGTGCATTCCATGCACCATTTAGAATGAAATTTTAATAATAGAAATATTTACTTAAAGGGTTTTATTTGAAAGTTGAATAAAGTAATTTTTACACCAATAGCTTTCTGGTGCTTAAAAAGCACCCTACAAATAATAGTAATTTCTCTTAACGAAAATAGTCTTCTAGGATATTCGGTAACATACCTACTCTAAGCTGAGCCCATGGCGCTGGGTCGTGCACTTGTTCCCAAAACGGCTCAAAAGGTGGGGCAAAATATACTAGCAGTGCAAGCACAGCATATAACAATAAATACCACCATTTGTCCCGATGCTGATAGAACTTCATCGCGGTACCTGAAGAGCGCTTCATTTTCATGCCTGATAAATTAACGCTATATAGCTCATCAAGGCTTAGATGTACCAGTGCGCCACCAAACAGAAATAGCCCATAAAACCAGCTGGTAGTCAGAGCATTATCCATGACAAAATAACTCAAGCAAGTCAGCCCTAGACCTAGGATTGCCATATAAGGCACCGAATGAATGACCCCGCGATGCACCGTCATGGTGGTAAAGATATAAAACACTACGTAGCGCATAAAACCATAGCCCGCCAGCCATAACGCCATAAGTGCTAATAGGCTTAACTCATCACGCCAGTGCATCACTAGCCCAAAAGCAAACATAAAGGAAGCTAGATTAAAGCCAAGCTTGATCGGTGTCGAGTTGTCCGAATCCAAATCAGGTAAGAGTCCACCTATCGTGCCGAGCGCTACGCACATCAAAAACCCCGAATCATCTATCAACCCAGTTTTATAAATGGTCAAAGCGGCGATACCACTCACGGCAAATGCGCCATTAAGATGGGTGTTGAAATTGGCCATAAAAAGGGTCTCGAGTAGTGCTCTAAATAAGAGGTCAGCTGCTATTAAAAAAGCGCCCTATGATACCATAGGCCAATCTACTACAGACTCTAAGATACTTATTTTGAGATTCTAATTATGACTATTGCTAACTCGATTAATAACGATTTCTCAAGCTCTTATTCTTATAATCAACTTGATGCAAGCTTTGCTCCTATCGACTGGCAAGCGCCTTGGTTGGCTCACATAAATCAATTAAGCTATCTAAGTGCCACTATAAAGCAGCTGAGTGATGCTAACGCTAATGTTAATAAAGCCGATAAGCAACTAGCTAATACTGCTAGCTTAGATACTCAAATAGATGTCATTGCCAAAGTATTAAATACAGCTTTAAAGTGGCAAAGTGAAGACTGCCAAACTCCATTGCCGACCACTCAACCTATAGAAGACAATCAAGATTATCGTTTAAAGTTTGTCTCGCAAAACGCTTTACCAGAGGGTATAGGTTATGAGCAGTTTATTGGTAGCACAGGCAAAATTCCAACGCGAGATAATTTGCATGATTTATTTAGCGGTAGCATTTGGCTAACTTTTCCTAAAACTAAAGCGCTACTAAATTATTATCATATGCTAGAGATTGCAGCGTGTCATGAGGATGGTAAAGGTGCAAGACGCGGGCGAGTACGCGATACTATCACTGTCTTTGACGAAAATGGTGCGATACTCGTGACCGCTGACCCTAATATAGGTGAGGCATTGATTAATTTTGACTGGCAGGCAAGTTTAGTTGTACCGCGTGATAAGTGGGATAATCCCAAAAAACGTGATACACATTCTCAAGCTGCCGTTTATATTTTTGGTCATGCCTTGCTCGAACAGTTAATACAACCGCGCAAACCTTTGTGTGCGCATAGCGTGGTTATTAATGTAGCGGCTGATTTCTTTGCATTATCTTTGCCTGAGCGCATCTCTTATTTGGATGACCAGCTTGTCATATACATGGATAAATTATTATCAAAGCATGATATAACCCCGCGTCAACTTGCACCATTACCTATTTTGGGCGTGCCACACTTTTGGTCAGAGAACGCTGATCCTAGATTTTATGATGATAGCTATGTATTTCGTAGCGGACGGCGAAAACCAAGCAAGTGAGTTGACGTCAAAACCGTTAAATAGCTGTTTTTTCTCGTAATTAGTTACCATTCACTAACTAGATAAGGTTAACAAGTATAGGGTTAATTGTTATAGTAAAAGGGTAGCGGCATTAATTATTAAGATTTCAATAAAAAGTCTCGTTAGATATTTACAACGAGATAAGTAAAGCGCAATGACTAAAATTTAGATAAATAGAATTTAGAAGTATAGCCACCTGTCATAAAAATAAATTCATAACATTCTACTTAGTAGATAAGGAAGCTACCATGAGTGATATCTTCAATGTAAAAAACACTTTGAGTGTTGACGGCAAGGATCATGCCTATTACAGCTTGCCAAAATTAACTGAAACTTACGAAAATATTAGTAAGTTACCCTTTTGCATGAAAGTTGTTTTAGAAAACTTATTACGTAATGAGGATGACGGTCAGTCTGTTGGCAAAGACCATATCGAAGCGGTCGCTAATTGGGACGCAGGCGCAGAAGCGTCAAAAGAGATCGCCTTTATGCCAGCCCGTGTCGTGCTGCAAGATTTCACAGGCGTGCCCTCAGTAGTCGATCTCGCAGCCATGCGTGATGCTGTTGTTGAATTAGGCGGTAAAGCCGAACAGATTAATCCCTTTATCCCAAGTGAGTTGGTCGTCGATCACTCGGTACAAGTTGACGCTTACGGCCGCGAAGATGCGCTAGATTTGAATGAAAAGATCGAATTTAAGCGCAATAATGAGCGCTATGAGTTTTTGCATTGGGGCAAGAATGCCTTTAAAAACTTCGTTGTTGTACCACCAGCCACCGGTATTGTGCATCAGGTTAACTTAGAGTACCTAGCACGCGTGGTGATGGCTGCTGATGTCGACGGCGAGCTGACCGCTTATCCTGACACGGTGTTCGGTACGGATAGTCACACAACGATGATTAATGGTATCGGCGTGCTTGGTTGGGGTGTCGGCGGTATTGAAGCGGAAGCGGCAATGCTTGGTCAACCGTCCTCAATGCTTATTCCACAAGTGGTCGGTTTTGAGCTAAAAGGTAAGCTTAACGAAGGCGTTACCGCAACGGATTTGGTATTGCGCGTGGTTGAAATGCTACGAGCCCATGGTGTCGTGGGTAAGTTCGTTGAATTCTTTGGCGAAGGTCTGCATAGTATGCCGCTGGCTGATCGTGCCACCATTGCCAATATGTCACCAGAGTATGGTGCGACTTGTGGTATCTTCCCGATTGACCAAATGGCGATTGATTATCTGCGTCTATCAGGTCGCGAAGAGAGCCAAATTAAGCTCGTTGAGCAGTATGCCAAGGCGCAAGGCTTATGGCATGATGCTGATACGCCAGCTGCGACTTATTCAAGTAAGTTAGAGCTAGATTTATCATCGGTACAGCCTGCACTTGCAGGTCCTAACTTACCACAGCAGCGTATCAATTTATCTGATATGCACGAAAAATTTGGCGAAACGCTAGAAAAAATGACCAAAGATCGCAAATCGGAAATCAAAGGTAAAGAGCGTTTTGATGAAGAAGGCGGCGAGCAAGAGCAAGCCGATAGACTCTATGCTAAGCCTAACGTCTACTCTGATGTCAATATCGATGATAAAAGCCATAAGCTGCGTGATGGTTCGGTCGTTATCGCCGCTATCACCTCGTGTACTAACACCTCAAACCCTGCGGTTATGATTGGGGCAGGGTTGGTGGCGAAAAAAGCCGCTGCAAAAGGTCTAAAAGCCAAGCCTTGGGTTAAAACCTCGTTGGCACCTGGTTCGAAGGTGGTGACTGATTATCTTGAAAAGTCTAAGTTAATGGACGAGCTTGAAAAAACAGGCTTTTACTTAGTCGGCTATGGTTGTACCACTTGTATTGGTAACTCAGGACCGCTCTTAGAGTCGATCGAAAAAGGCATTGAAGAAAAAGATTTGGTCGCCGCTGCTGTACTCTCAGGTAACCGTAACTTTGAAGGTCGTATTCACTCACATGTAAAAGCAAGCTACTTGGCATCGCCGCCATTGGTTGTCGCTTATGCGCTGGCAGGTACGGTCGATATCGATTTGACGACGCAGCCACTAGGACAAGATCAAGACGGCAATGAGGTGTTCTTAAAAGACATCTGGCCGACCTCAGAAGAGATTAACGAGCTGATCGCTAATAATATCGATGCGGATATGTTCCGTAAAAACTACGGTGAAGTGTTCGACGGTAGTGCCGCATGGAACGCCATTAGCTCAGCCGATAGCCAACTGTACCCATGGAGCGAAGCGTCTACGTATATCAAGAACCCACCGTTCTTTGATGGTATGACTATGGAGCCAGAAGGTATTCCTGATATCGAAGGCGCGCGTATTTTAGGTCTATTCGGCGACTCGATCACCACAGATCATATCTCGCCTGCTGGTAATATCGATGCTGACTCTCCTGCGGGCAAGTACTTGCAAGAGCGCGGCGTAATGGAAGCGGATTTTAATAGTTATGGCTCACGCCGTGGTAACGATGCGGTGATGACACGCGGCACCTTTGCTAATATCCGTATCAAAAACACGATGATGGGTGGCAAAGAGGGCGGTTATACGTATTACTTCAACGGTGATAGCGCCACGTTACAAGATGGTCAAGAAATGGCTATCTATGATGCGGCGATGAAGTATAAAGAAGACAAGCGTCCGCTCGTAGTACTAGGCGGTAGCGAGTATGGCTCTGGCTCAAGTCGTGACTGGGCAGCCAAAGGTACTATTTTGCTCGGAGTAAAAGCGGTATTGACCAGCTCATTCGAGCGTATTCACCGTTCAAACTTAGTGGGTATGGGTGTGTTGCCATTGACCTTTAAAGAAGGTGAAAACGCAGAGACCTATAAGCTTGATGGTTCAGAAGTCATGAGTATCACAGGTCTTGATAATGGTGAAAGTAAAACAGCAAAAGTCACTGCTACCCGTGCTGATGGCTCAACTGAAAGCTTCGATGTCAACGTCATGCTACAGACACCAAAAGAGCGCGAATACGTGCGTCATGGCGGGGTATTGCACTATGTATTGCGTCAACTCGCTGCTGAGAGCAAAGACGCTGCGTAGTGATTAATTAGACTCGATATAATTAAACTAAGTATGACTAAAAAGGCCCAATCCCAATAAAAATCAGGGATCGGGTCTTTTTTATTAGTTGAGAAACAGGAAGCAATTATCTGAGGATATATTTCCTTGAATTATCTGAAGTTCTCATTCCAGTTCTCCTTAAATATTTTATTTAGGAATTGCTCTTTATCGATGCTACCATCATTTTTCAAGCAAGTCTTATCGACAAAAAGATAACTTGTCCAGCTGATATCAGGAGACAGTTCATTAATTGCATTGACGATATCAACTTCATTAATTTCAGAAAAATCTTTGATAACAAGTTTTTGTGCCAGCTCTAAAATGCGACTCTTTGTTTTATACTCATTAGAATTTGGATACTCAGCAATTTTATCAAAAAATTTCTCGTAATTGATACTTAAGTCTTCGTTTATACTTAAGTCTTCGTTTACATACTCATCACTCCAGAAGATATAATCACTCCAAAAAGGGTCGGGAGACAGTTTATTTAGTTCAAGGCTTATTTCTATTTCCCTTGATTCTGAGCATGTGGTTTTAAGTAACTCTTCAAGTAAAAAAGTAAATTTTTCTTTAACGTCATCGTTCATTATTATTTCCTTCCTCTATCATTGATTACAGTTATCTCAACTCTTCTCAGTCAACAGCTTAATCCCCATCCCAATAAACACCACACCGCCGATCTTATTTAATATCGACTCAATAGCTG